>JAAYJB010000313.1 GCA_012523155.1 Synergistaceae bacterium
AGAACAAGGCAGGTTGTGATAAACTATATAAAAGGTATTATTTATTAACCTGTAGGGTTAATAAATATTGACGGAGTTGGTTTTGGATATATCCTTTATCAGCAGGAAGCTTGAGAAGGAATTCAACGAATGGGCCAGGCTGGTCAAAGTATACGGAACAAAGCGGGCCGACAAGATACGCAAACGTATGACCGAGCTGAAAGCCGCAGAAAGCTTATATGATTTATGGCCTCCGAAGAGCGGTCCGTCCCGATGTCACGAACTGGCAGGGGGAAAAAGGAAGGGCAAATACCATCTCTCCGTGGATCTGGATCATCCCTACCGTTTAATTTTTATTCCCTCACATGATCCGATCCCGGCACACGATGATGGCGGTTTGGATTGGTCAAAAGTAACTGCTGTCATAATATTGGGGGTGGAGAATACTCATGAGTAAAATACGCGAGAACGAATTCTTTCCTGACTATCTGGTAAGGCCAGGGGAGATCCTTGCCGATTACCTGGATGATCTTTGCATGACCCAGGCTGAGCTTGCAGACAGAACGGGACTTTCGAAAAAGACCATCAACGAGATCATCAGCGGAAAGTCGCAGCTGACTCCGGAGACAGCGCGGAAACTGGAGAAGGTCCTCGGGCGTCCGGCTCACTTCTGGAGCAATCTCGAGCGGCAGTATCAGGATGACAAAGCCCGTATCGCTGAACGGGAGCGCATGGAGTCCTCCAAAGAGTGGCTGAAAAGATTCTGTGTAAAGAAAATGACAGATCTTGGATGGCTTCCCAAGTCAAAAGACAAGGTGGAGCAGGCGGATGCTCTTCTTCGATTCTTCGGAATAGCCTCTTATGATCAGTGGGAGACTGTTTTTCAGGAATACCAGGTATCTTACCGTAAGACGACCCGTTTTCAGTTTTCAGTTGAATCGCTCTCTGCCTGGCTTCGGCGGGGGGAAATTCTTGCACGGGGTTTTTCCTGCGCTCCCTACAATCGTGCCGGTTTCCAGAAGGTACTCGGGGAAATACGGCGCCTGACACGGGAAAAACCGGATTTTTTCGTACCGCGACTGAAGGAATTATGTGCCTCAGTCGGTGTTGTTGTGCTCTTCGTGCCGGAACTGCCGAAATGCGGAGTATACGGTGCAACGCGATGGGTCGGAAACAAGGCCGTTATTCAGCTTAGTATGCGTTATAAAAGCAATGACCAGCTCTGGTTTACTTTTTTCCATGAGGCAGGGCATATACTGAAACACGGCCGAAAGGAAGTCTTCATCGAGTTCAGTGGAACAGACAGCGGAAAAGAAGAGGAGGAGGCTGACGCCTTCGCACAGGATAAGCTCATTCCTCCATCCAGGCTGAGGTCTTTTGTAGATAAAAAAACTTTTTCACGGGGCGATATAGTTGCTTTCGCCGACGAAATCGGTATAGCCCCCGGTGTCGTTCTGGGCCGCCTGCAGCATGACGGGGTCCTGCCCTTCAATCACTTTCTCAACAATGAACTCAAAATTTTTTACAGCGACTGGGAAGAATGCGCCTGAAAAGATTTCCCTGGACGGCAGAGAAAAAGGGCCTTCGCGTTGCTCAGGGCGACACCGGAATTGTCATTCTGAAGGCCGCAGGCCTGAAGAATCTGGGGGGTGTGCCCGGCATGGGCGTTATCTATAAGGTGAAAGTCCTGAACGGTGAAGGCA
>JAAYJB010000314.1 GCA_012523155.1 Synergistaceae bacterium
AACTGGCCGGCAAGCGGAATCAAGCCTCTGGGAGAACATGCTTTCGCCCTCATCTTCAAGAGCATCGTGGAATCGCGCTCCAACGGCGCCATGTATGTCGAACTCTTCCCCGCCACATCCATGGGACAGAGCAAGGAAGTCATTGAAATGGTCCAGACGGGAACACTGGAGATGGGGATTCAGACCGGTGCCCTGGCAGGAGTGTACCCCCCGGTACAGGTCATCAACCTCCCCTACGCATTCCAGTCCGATGAGATTGCATGGTGGATATTCGACAACAGCGAATTCTGGAAAAAAATGACTGCGGAGATCGAGGAAAAAACAGGCATTAAGGTGCTTGCCATGGGACAGAACGGCACCAGGCATTTCACCAACTCCAAGCGCCCGATCCACGAACCCAAGGATATGGAAGGCCTGAAGTTCCGCGTCATGCCCTCCCCGATCTATGTGAAAACGCTGGAAGCCATGGGAGCAAGCGCAACGCCGCTCGCCCACGGTGAGATTTACACCTCCTGCCAGACCAAGGTCGTCGACGGGCAGGAGAACCCCATATGGAACATAGCGGCCAACAAATGGTACGAAGTTCAGGACTACATGACCCTCGACGGCCATACGTGGAGCGAGGACATGCTGATCATCAATGCCAATTTCTTCAACAATCTTCCGAAGGCATTTCAGCAGATAATCCGTGCTGCAGCCTACCAGGGGCAGACTGCGGGACGCGCGTCCGAATCACTGGGTTCACTGGTTACCGATTTCGCGATCCTCGAGAAAAACATGGAGATCTACTCTCCGACACCCGAGGAGATGGCAAAGTTCAAGGCTGCTGTCGTTCCCGTAGCCGACTGGCTTAAGCAGGAAATCGGCGCCAAGTACGTGGAAGATTTTTACAAAGCCGTCGAAGAAGCCGAAGCTGCTCTGGGATACAGATAGTATTTTCCACGGAATCTGCGTGCAGGCTTCCATTCCCGGAAGCCTGCACGTTACTAAACACGGCGGAGGACAAGATGAGTGTACTCGATACATCATTCACACTTTCACGGAAGATAAGCGACATCGTCGAGCGGGCGAGCATATGCATAACGGTCTTCTACATTGCTGCTGTCTTCTGCGTCGTCTTCCTCGGAGTGATAATGCGGATCATCGGATCCACGTTTTCCTGGAGCGAGGAGATCTCCCGCTGGCTCCTGGTGGGAATCACGTATATCGGAGCCAGCCTTGCACTCAAGCGACAGCAGCACGTCGGCATCGCGCTGGTGATCCGCGCCCTTCCGAGAAAATGGTGCAGGATAACCGTCATTCTTATAGATATCGCTGTCATGGCCTTCATTTACTATGGATTCAGAACGAGCCTCGCAACTGCTCTTCAATCAGCGAAACAGTTCGGCGACATCATAAAATTGCCTATGATGTACGTAAAGCTGAATCTTCCAGTCGGTTTTTTGTTCATGTTCGTCCATATGGTCTATTTTCTGCTCGGCGCATTCAGGGCAGAGGATCCCCAGGATTTCATCCTGAGCAGCTGACGGCCCGGCCTGAAACAGGAGAGATGTCATGACTACACTGTTGTTGATTTTCATTGGAAGTTTCGCCATAGGCGTCCCGATTGCCTTCGTTCTGGGACTGACGGCACTGTACTATCTTCTCTTCGTCGACAGCGTGCCGATCATGATCCTGGGACAGCGTCTCTACGCGGGAGTCGATAACTTTGTCCTGCTGGCGATCCCGTTCTTCGTTTTCGCCGGCGAGCTGATGAACCGGACAAAAATCACGGAAGACCTGGTGAACTTCGCCAAAATGCTGGTCGGCTGGATCCCGGGTGCCCTGGCACAGGTCAACATCGTAACAAGCGTATTCTTCGCCGGGCTTACGGGAGCAGCCGTGGCCGATACTGCTGCCATAGGGTCCATCCTGATCCCGGCCATGAAAGATGAAGGATACACGGCGGAATATGCAGCAGCGGTCACCGTAACATCCTCGATAATCGGCCCAATCATTCCCCCGAGCATCAACATGGTGGTCTACAGCACGGTGACCATGGAATCGGTCGGCGCTCTTTTCATGGCGGGGTTTGCCCCGGGAATTGCGATCGCACTCGGCCTTATGATAGTAGCGCTCTTTTTCGCGCTACGGGACAACCACCCGAGGAGGAAGGAGCGGCTTGCAAAAGGAGAAGCCTTACGTACCACCAGGAAATCCCTCCTTGCTCTGCTGGCTCCTGTTATTCTGGTGGGGGGGATCTTCAGCGGCCAGTTCACTCCAACCGAGGCAGCCGCAGTAGCATGCGCGTATGTACTCTTCGTCGGCGTCTTTATTTTCAGGACGCTCGGATGGAATGAGATCTTCGAAAGCCTCAAAGTCACAGCAGTCACATCCTCGGTCATTTTGTTCATAATCTCGATAGCAACTGTTTTCGCCACAATGCTCACGCTGGAGAGGATTCCCGCACACATCGCCCATTACATCCTCTCCCTGACCGGAAACAAATATATCTTCCTGCTGCTTGTCAACATCTTTTTATTGTTCGTCGGCATGATCATGGAGACCGGTGTAAGTGTCATTCTTCTGGCTCCTATTCTGCTTCCCGTTGCGACACGCCTGGGAATCCACCCGCTGCATTTCGCCCTTGTCATGCTGGTCAATCTGAATATCGGTCTCAACACACCGCCCCTGGGAGTCTGCCTTTACGTTGCCGCACCGATAGCGAAGATACGGTTTGAGAAAATAGCACGAGCTGCGGTACCGTTCATCGCAATACAAATCGTTGTTCTGATGATCATCACATATATCCCTGAGATTATTCTTTTCCTCCCGAGGCTGTTCGGCTATATCACATAGGGATACACAACAGGTCTTGTGTCAATCGCTTCACAGCAGGGAACAGGCGCAGGAAGACAGGATCTCGGGAAGCAGCAAAAAAGTTTTCGGTACTGCGCGATCCCGCAGAGAGAACGAGTTTTTTTGTGTGTTGACCGATAAACAGAAATACATGATCACTATCTCCAAATAATTATCGGAAAGGCACGGTTCCTGAAAATTACATGAATTTCACCCGGAGGTGGATTATGAACCCTGAAAAAATCGCCGAACTTAAGGAGAAAGCGCGGACTGTCCGGCTGGGAATTCTTGACGCGCTAGGTATTGACAAGCGGGGACATCTCGGCGGCTCCATGTCATGCGCCGATATCGTCGCGGCGCTCTATTTCTACAAAATGCGCCATGACCCGAAGGACCGCTTTCTGAAGGACCGCGACCGGTTTATTATGAGCAAGGGACACTCCGTGCTCGCCCAGTACGCGGCCCTGGCCGAATGGGGCTATTTCCCGAAGGAAACGCTTCTCAAGACAAAAACCCTGGGCTGCTTCCTCCAGGGACACCCCGAAAGGGAAACTCCGGGAGTGGAGGCAAACACCGGCTCCCTGGGACAGGGACTGTCCATCGGAGTAGGTATAGCCCTGGGCGGCAGGCTCGACGGGCTGGATTACCATACCTGGGTCATCCTGGGTGACGGTGAACTGGGCGAAGGTCAGGTCTGGGAGGCTGTCACCGCCGCTGCAGCGTACAAACTCGACACACTCACCGCGATCGT
>JAAYJB010000315.1 GCA_012523155.1 Synergistaceae bacterium
AGGAGGTCGGGAAATGAAGGAACAGGTATGGAAGCACGTTGACGAAGTAAAGAACTTTGTCGTCGAGGCAAGGCACCGGATTCATGAAAACCCGGAGCTCGGATTCAAGGAAGTGGAGACAACAGCTTTCATCAGGCAGGAACTTGAGAAAGCCGGCATTGAAATGGTTCCTCTTCAGATAGAGACAGGCGTACTCGGGATCATCAAGGGCACAGCCGAGTGGAAGGGGCAGGGCGAACCGCCGGTGGCGGCCCTCCGCGCAGATATTGATGCACTGCCAATCGAGGAGACCACCGGAGTCCAATATTCGTCAAAAAACAAGGGAGTCATGCATGCATGCGGCCATGACGGCCACGCTGCAATTCTCCTGGCAACGGCAAAAGTCCTCAAAAAGATACGTGACAGCTTCGCAGGAACCGTGAAACTCTTCTTCCAGCCCGCAGAGGAAACGCTCTACGGTGCAGAAAAAATGATACAGTGCGGAATCCTTGATGATCCGAAAGTGGATTACGTGGCAGCCCTCCACGGCGGTGTTGAGGTCCCGATCGGATCTGTAGGAGTTTATCCCGGGCCGTTCATGGCATCAGGAGACATCTTCAAAGTGAAATTTGTGGGCAAGGGAACCCATGGAGCATATCCGCACCGGGGAAGCGACGCCCTGGCAGCTGCAGCCCAGGCGGTCATCAGCCTCCAGATGATCCTCGCCCGGGAGATCGAGGCAAACGACCGCGCTGTTCTCTCAGTCTGCCAGATCCACGGCGGCAGTGCATTCAATATCGTCCCCCAGGAAGTCGAGATCGCCGGCACAGTCAGGTGCTTCTCCCCGGATGTCAGGCAGAAGATCAGCGAACGGCTCGAATCTATCTGTTCGCATATCGCCGCATCCTATCGGTGCGAGGCCATCTGCGACTATACCTTCGGAATTCCGCCCGTAATAAATGATCCCGAAGAGACGGAACGAATCGCTGCAGCGGCTTCAGAAGTACTCGGGGAAGAAAATGTGATCCGGCTTGCAAATCCCATGATGGGATCGGAGGATTTTGCATATTTCCTTCAGAACGTTCCACGGGGGACAATTTTCCGCCTCGGGGTCGGCGGGAAGATTCCGGTTTCCCTGCACAATCCGAACTTCAACTTCCCCGATGAGGCGCTCCCTCTTGGAGTTGCGGTTTTCACCAGATACATACTGGATGTTCTTGCCCCTGAAGGGGCGAAATTCAATGCATAAAGGAGAGAAAGAAATGGCAGAGGCAGCAAAAAAGAAAAGCAAAGTTCCCCACGTGTTCGCACTTATGTTCATCATCACCATCATTATGGCAGTACTGACCTGGGTAATACCCGCCGGAGAATATGAGAGGGTCAAAGTAGGAGCCCGTACGGTCGTCGTCGCAGACTCATTCAAAGTAGTCGATGCAAATCCCCAGGGCTTCTGGGGCATCTTTGACGCAGTAGTCAAGGGATGGATCCAGTCCGCCTCCATGATCTTCATGGTCTTCTTCGTCGGGGGAGCCATAAAGATCCTTGAGGAAACAGGGACCATACGTGTGGGAATGAACCGTATCGTTCACAAGCTCAAGGGCAAAGAGCTGTGGGCAGTGGGCATCATCATGCTCCTTATGTCCATAGGCGGCGCCACCGGCGTCTTCGCCAACCCCGTTGTGGCTCTCATCCCACTGGGAATTCTTCTTGCCAGGGGCCTGGGATATGACAGCGTTGTGGGCTTCGCAATGATCTACCTCGGTTCATATGCCGGTTTCAACGTGGGCTGGGGCAACGTCTTCACAGTGGGAATCGCACACACTGTTGCTGAACTTCCAATGTTTTCGGGCTTCGGTGTCCGCGTATTCTTCCATATCGTGAACCTCCTTCTGACATTCGGCTTTGTCTACCTCTATATCAAAAAGATCAAGTCCGACCCCACAAAGAGCCTGGTATACTCCGCCGAAGAGGCCGCCGAACAAGCCAGCCATTTCGAGGAACAGGAATCCATGGACTTCAGGCACATGATCTGCACGGCCATCGTTATTATTGCGTTCGGGGCGATCATCTACGGCTCGCTCCAGTTGAAATGGGGCATCAACCACTACTCCACCATATTCCTCATGATGGCAATTTTCTGCGGTATCATCGGCGGCCTCGGAATTAACGGAACTGCCCAGGCATTCGTAAAGGGCTGCGCATCAATGGCCTATGCCGCACTCGTCATAGGAATGGCAAGGGGCATTTCCGTTGTAATGAGCGACGGCAAGATCATTGACACCGTGGTCTATTATCTCTCCCTGCCCATTTCAAAATTTGGTCCGGTCATAGGTGCAAACCTCATGTTCTTCGCCAACATCGTCGTAAACTTCTTCATTCCCTCCGGTTCAGGACAGGCCGTGACAGTCATGCCAATCATGGTTCCTCTCGCTGACCTCACAGGAATCACACGGCAGGTGGCGGTCCAGGCATTCCAGTTCGGCGACGGTTTCACCAACTGCTTTATCCCCACGGCAAGCGTGGTTATGGGATGCCTCGGCATTGCAGGAATAGCCTATGAGAAGTACGTAAAGTGGATCTTCCCTCTTATCGCGCTTCAGCTCGTCCTCGCTATAGCAGCGCTTACAGTGCTTCAGCTCATCGGCTGGGGACCGGCGTAACCCTCCATCGATCCACATATCATAACCGTGCCGCCCTTTTCGGGCGGCACGGTTTCTTCTATACAAAAAGAAATCCTTCATGCTATTCTAAGCTTAGGTTACATTCCATCATAAAGGAGGCCTGTTCCTCGTGAAGGCATACGAACCGTTCCGCATAAAAGAACTGGAACTCAAAAACCGTATTGTAATGCCCCCCATGTGCATGTACAGTGCTCCGGGATCCGTCCCCACGGATTTTCACTTTCTCCATTACGGGGCCCGTGCTCTCGGCGGAGCGGGGCTGATCATCGTGGAAGCCACGGGAGTGGTGCCTGAAGGAAGAATTTCGGACAATTGTCTTGGCTTGTGGAGCGATGACCAGATCGGTCCTCTCTCCCGCCTTGTTGCACATGTCCATTCACTGGGGGCCAAAATAGGCATCCAGCTCAATCATGCGGGCAGGAAGTGCGGGGCTGCCGCGGAAAAGATTTTCGCCCCCAGCGCAATAAATTACAGCAAAGACGGAAAATACCAGGATCCGGTGGAAATGACCCATGACGAGATTACCTTCGTTACGGAGTCATTCGCATCAGCAGCAGGGCGAGCTCTGAAAGCGGGGTTCGACGTGGTGGAAATACACGGGGCTCACGGGTATCTTATAAACCAGTTCCTCTCCCCGCTGAGCAACCAAAGACATGACGGATACGGTGTGAATTTTGAGGGGCGCTCCCGTTTTCTGCAGGAAGTTGCCCGGGCGGTGCGGACCGCCTGGCCCTCCGAGAAGCCGCTCTTTCTCAGAGTATCGGCAGAAGACTATGCGGAAGGAGGCATGACCCCCTCGCAGATGGCACGTATCATCGATCGGGTGATCCAGGACATTGACGTGGTCCACGTAAGCTCAGGAGGGGTGACCCCGGTTCCTCCCCCAGTTTTCCCCGGGTACCAGATCCCCTTTGCAGAGATGATCAAGACAGCCTGTGATGTTCCAACCATCGCCGTGGGCCTTATAACCACGCTGGAGATGGCGGAGGAAACCATCTGCAACAACCGTGCCGATCTTGTAGCCCTGGGACGGGAACTGCTCCGCAATCCCTTCTTCCCCCTTATCGAGGCGCGGAAACGGGGAATCGAGCTTCCCTGGCCTGAACAATACAAACGGGCGTTCAGCTGATCATTTCCACGAGATGAAAAAAAACGCAGGATCCTATTAATAGGGTCCTGCGTTTTTTGAAAAGAAACAATACTACAGGCCCTTTTTCTCCATCCACATGAAGGATAGAATAAAAATGGCCGTCACACCTGCTATTACAATCCAGTGGTTCACACCAAGCAACATGGGAAGGGTGATCTTCCCATAGTCGTACATCTTCAGCAGGGTGTCTTTCAGGTAGGGGAACATCTCGGCATAAAGTGCCGCTCCTGCGATGGCACCGAGAATACCCCAGAAAGCGTCAGTTCTCCCTTCTCCCAAAGCCCCGACGGAAGTACCGGGACAATACCCCAGAAGAGCCCAGCCGACTCCGAAAAGAAGACCTCCAACCACAGTTCCGCCCAGAATGGTCGGCTTTATGGAAAGCTTCACAAGCCCCTGGTCATAGAGGAAATATGTGCCGATCATCCCCACAATGATCGTCGACATCATGAACTTGAGGATCGTGAAGTCCTGGAACCTGAGGGCGGCAAGCTGCTTGTCGTATCTAATCACCTTCGCCCTCTGGAGAAGGACGCCGAATACAAGGCCCGTAACAAGCCCGAACCGAAGTTCGAGATCGACCGCATTTGCAATACCCTCAAGGGAGACAAGAATCTCTTTCAAATGGATGATAATCTGGTCAAGATCCATCTCCGCCACCTCCATAAATCATTCGTGCCACAATGGCACCTCCCACGAAAAAGCAAATGAGAGCAATAAACCCGCTGGCAGCAAGCTGAAGCGTCCCGCTCAGCCCATGACCGCTGGGGCACCCGTCTGCAAGGCGTGCGCCGAACATGGCCACTGCGCCGCCAAGGAAAGCCACCAGGCCTCTGGAAACAGCGCTTTCCCCGAAATGCCGTTTCCACATATCGGGAACTGCCTGAAACTTGAATTCTCCGAACAGAGCGGCCGAAAGCAGCACCCCGAGGAATATTCCCACAAGGAACATGCCCTGCCAGTCCAGTTTCACCGCGTTTTTGACCAGGTATTCAAGTGATGCTGCCCTCTCCGGAATGACCGTTTCCTCGGCAAGGCCTGCAACCCTGACGAAGGTAGTGGACGCGCCGAAATACTTTCCCGTATAGTACGTGGACCATACGGAAAGAAGCCCGGCGAGCCCGCCGAGAACATAGGGGTTCCAACCGTCTCGTACTTTGCTCATACCCATCCCTCCTTTGTTAAAAAAGAAATTTATAATTGTTTGTCTATGTTATTACCAAAGCATAGTCCAGTCAATAACTGAAAAAACATCTTACCCTGCTGTACCCGGTTGTTCTGTTTCAGGAAGAGAATTGACGGAAAATTTCCCCTTCTGCAGTGCCTCCATGGCTTCAACGGCTGCTTCCGCGGCAGAAGTTGTTGTTGTATATGGAATTTTCCTGCGAACAGCTTCCATGCGTATTTCCTGGTCGCCATGAAGGCTGCGAGGACCGAGAGGCGTGTTTATAAGAAACTGTATTTTACCTGTCCTCATATGGTCCAGGACATTTGGACGTCCTTCGTGGACCTTCAGGACCACTTCGGGAAAGAGCCCCCTTTCGAAAAGATACATGGCGGTGCCTTTAGTGGCCGCAACAGAAAATCCCAGTTCAGCCAGTTTTTTTACAGCCGGGAAAATGGTAGGCTTATCGTAGTCGTTCACCGATACAAACACAGTTCCTTTCACAGGGAGCATGGTCCCTCCAGCCGCCTGGCACTTTGCGAAGGCCTCCCCCACTGTGGCCCCTGTACCCATAACCTCACCCGTGGAGCGCATCTCCGGTCCGAGAACCGGGTCAACTGAGGAAAAACGGTCGAAGGAAAAAACTGCCTCCTTTACCGCCCATTCCGTCAGACACCGTCCCTCTCCGTAGCCGTTCTTTGTCAGCCCCAGGGCTTCCAGGCTCTCTCCCTGCCAGAGCTTCACCGCAGACTTCACCAGGTTGACACCGCTCGCCTTGGAGATGAATGGAACCGTCCGGGAAGCCCTGGGATTCACTTCCAGAATATAGAGCTCCCCGTTTCTGGCCGCGAACTGGATATTGAGAAATCCCTTCACTCCGATCTCCCTGGCTATAAGAACCGCTGCATCGGCCATCTCCCTGTAGAGTTCCGGAGTACATTTATAGGCAGGGAACACGCACGTGCTGTCTCCTGAATGAATTCCCGCAGCCTCGATATGCTCCAGTATCCCTGCCACGTAGACATTCCGGCCGTCACACAGCGCGTCCAGATCATACTCGAACGCGTCCTCTATAAATTTATCCACCAGCAGCTGATGGGAGGCATCTAGAGGCAGCCCTCTGGAAAGATACAGTCCCAGATCCCCCCGGTCGTGGGCAACGAACATGTTTTTCCCTCCCAGCACGTAGGAAGGGCGAAGAAGCACGGGATATCCTATAGTTTCTGCAGCCGCTGCGACTTCTTCGGGGGAGCCGGCCATTCTGCTTTCCGGCTGCCGGAGCCCGAGACGCTTCAGCAGGGCTGAAAATTTTCCCCTGTCTTCCGCTTCGTCGATTCCCGCAAGCGACGTTCCGACGATACGGGCTCCCCATCTCTCCAGTTCTTCCGCCAGGTTGAG
>JAAYJB010000316.1 GCA_012523155.1 Synergistaceae bacterium
ATATATTCGACGAACTGCTTGAGATCATCGGAAACAAGCCCGAAGGAGACCAGGCAACAGCCCAGTGTGCGGCCGGCCTTCTCTGGATCGCCCGCCACCTGGCAAGAATAGGCGACCACGCGACAAATGTGGCCGAGCGGGTTTATTTCATGGTCAAGGGTGAAAGATTAAAACCGCTTCTCGAGGAGAAGAGGAAGGTACTCTCCGAAAAAAAAGGAGGCTGAACGGAAGAACTGACGACGCAAGGAAAACAGGCAGCATACATTCGAAAGGAGACGATAAAATGAAAAAAATACTTCTGGTGGTTCTTGTTTTGTGCCTCGCGTTCGGCGGGAGCACTGCGTTTGCAGCAGACTATCCCACAAAGCCCGTAACGATCATAGTGGCCTCGAAAGCTGGCGGTGGAACAGATACCATGGCCAGGCTGTTTACCAAGTTTGCCGAGAAATACTTCCCCCAGCCCTTTGTGATCAACAACATGGACGGTGCCGGCGGTCAGCGGGGCTTTGATGCTCTTGCCCGCGCCAAAAAGGATGGCTACACCATCGGAACGCTGTATACACCTCACCTCACGGCTCACATGTCTGCCAAGAGGGCACGCTACACTCTCGACGATTTCGCGATGCTGTTTAACTTTGTCACCGACCCGGGGGTCCTCGTGGTTCCGGCATCAAGCCCCTTCAACTCGATCCAGGACATTATCGATGCCGAAAAAGCTGCTCCGGGAACCCTTACCGGCACCACATCAGGCCCCGGCGGCGATGACGCTTTTGCCCTCGCCCAGTTCAACGAGACTACGGGCTGCACGGTAAAGAGTGTCCCGGCCACAACAGGATCATCAGGCGCCAAGGCAACAGTAATGGGCGGACACGTTTCCATGGGATTCATGAACCTCTCCCAGGTCGAGTCGAATTACAGGGCGGGAGAAGTTCGTATCCTTGCCATGATGACACCAAAGCGCCATCCGAATGTTCCCGAGATCCCGACTTTCACGGAACTCGGATTCAAGGTCATTTCAGACTCTTCGAGAGGGTTTGCAGCCCCCGCCGGTATTCCTGAGGAAGCACTGAAAGTTCTTGTTGAAACTTTTGAAAAAGTAATTGCCGATGCAGAATTCCAGGCAGCCGCCAAAGAGCAGCTCGAGTTGAATATCATGACTCCGGATGAGTACAAGGTATATCTTGAAGACCTGCTTGTAGTGACCAACAAGGCCTACGAGAAAGATCCCTGGTAAGAGAGAGGCGACTTTACCATGACCCGATCTTCCATGAACCGGCTTTTCGCTGTTGGAGGATTGGGACTTGCCGTTGCCCTGTTCCTGGGGGCGAACAGTTTTCCCGACCGGGCCGCAGCTGCGGCCCGGTATATCTTTTTTCTTGCGGGAATACTCGCGGTCCTGTCCCTTATCCTCCTTGTTCAAAAAACAGCCTCACCTGATTCTCATGTCAGGTGGGTTCGGTCGCCACGCAATTTTTCGATTGCAATCGTACTGATCGCAGCGTACGGAATTCTGATCCCATACCTCGGTTTTTTTCCTGCCAGCGGGCTTTTTATGATCATTCTTTCATGGGGGCTCGGCTTCCGGCGTCCCCTGTTCGTCCTGCTCGCGACCGGACTCATCCTCGGCTTTGTCTATCTTGTGTTCGTTCACTTCCTTGGGGTTCCGGTCCCCATGGGATTCTGGGGGGAATAGGCCATGACTG
>JAAYJB010000007.1 GCA_012523155.1 Synergistaceae bacterium
GCATGAAGATCAAGGCGTATGCCGCTTCTGCTGCGGACGCACGGATGGCCGGAACCCCCATGCCGGTCATGAGCAGCGCCGGGAGCGGAAACCACGGGGTCACTGCCATTCTCCCCGTGGCCGTCTGCGCGGCCCATTACAAAAAAGAACGGGAAGAAACAGCGAAAGCTATTGCATTCAGTCACCTTGCAACAAGCTACGTGAAAAGCCGTACGGGCAGGCTCTCCCCCACATGCGGGTGCACTGTCGCCGCCGGAGCCGGGGCAGCTGCAGGCATAACCTATCTCATGACTAAAGACGCTGAAAAAGCCGCGGAGGCGATGCTGCTCATCCTGGGGAACCTCGCCGGGATGATGTGCGACGGCGCAAAGTACACCTGTGCACTCAAGGTTGGCACAGGAGCTATCGAAGCATACCATGCGGCCCTTATCGTCATGGGGGGGCATCACCCTGAAGCCCAGGGGCTCGTGGGACATAACCTGGAAAACACGGTGGATAACATGGTCACTGTTTCAAAAAACGGAATGGAGAACCTCGATAGGGCTATCATCGAAGTCATAAACCAGAGATTCGCCTGAATTCAGAAATAAAAGAGGGGCGTTTTCGGACGCCCCTCGTCTTTCTCCGCATTATTCCGGATCCGGGAAATCACCCGTCAGTTTTTTCTTTCGCGTCACGCTCCGCAGTGCAGAACATCAACGCGCATATTCAAGAGCGGCGGAAACGAAGGAGTCAGCCTCCCGGTGAGGAGGCAGATGCCCTGCTATCCAGGAGAACACTCCATCCTCCTCAAGGATCCGGAAGGAAGGGCGATAGTTCAGGTCAAACACCCATGAAAGCTGTACAAGGAGAAAATCGGCAAGCGTCCTGACATTGCGGTAAGAACCGCATCCCTCTTCACCCAGTTCCTTCAGCAGATCGTACGAGTACTCATTTGTGATTTCAATGCGCGGCAGAAGATCATGTATCCTGCCTTCCTCCACATGACGCCTGACGAGCCTGAAGACATCGATCTTGTCGCTGTCCCTTACTATTCTGGCCACCGGAAGCACAGTTTCAGGAAGGGTATCCGGAAGGATCTTTTTGTTGTGCAGCCTCACCGCCTCAAGTATTGTCTCTTTTACGCCGATGCCCTCCAAAACCTCCCAGGGGAATTTTTCCCTGAGCACCTTCTCGCCCAAGTTTCCATGATCCACTGAAGCACCGTCGTAATATGTGCCGTAATCCCTGAATTGCGGGAACCGGCCTGTATCGTGCAAAAGACATGCAGTGACCGCGGTGTCGCGGAGCCCCCCTTCCCAGCCGAGCTCATCAGCTATCCTTGCTCCGTTGTCCCTGACCCGGATGCTGTGAACACGCTTGACTTCGATAAGGGGGTGAAGAGTTCCCTCCCCGCTGCGAAACGAATCTATATATTCCCTGAGCCAAATTTCCGCATGCTGCATGTTTCCCAAACCTATCCACACTCCTTTCGGCTTCCCGGCCATTCTATTCCTTCCCCCCGCTCTTATCAAATCCATGGAAAAACTTCCCGAGGTCTTCTGCCGAAAGTACGGTTTATCAATTTTTCCCCCGGTGTATAATGCAGAAGAACACTATTTTTTCTGGAAAAGGGGTGTTGTACATGAAGCGAAATCCGGCAGAAAAACGCCTTCAGCTGATTATCGGGATAATTTTTCTTTTCGCGCTGGCATTCTGCACTGCAGAAAAAGCGGCAGCCTGGAAAGGAACCATGAAGTGGAGCTATGACGCACAGAACAGCATTACAGGTTCTCCCCTGGCAGCAGAGGGCAAAATCCTTATCGGGGACAGTGAGGGACGGCTTCTCGCACTCGACCAGAAGACGGGATCACTTGTATGGACGTTCAGCGCCGGTTCAGCGATCAACGGAAAGCCTGCGGTGAACGGGCAGGCTGTTTTCGCCGGAACTGCCGACGGCAAGTTTTTCTCGCTGAACATCCATACCGGAGAGCTGCTCTGGCAGTTCTCCCCGCCTGAGATCAATACCCCCGGAGGCGTATGGGGATCCCCTGCCCCGGGAGGAGATCTTGTTTACTTCAACAGTGCCGACGGAAAGGTTTACGCCATGGACAGAGCAAAGGGCACACCTGTATGGACATTCGACACCGGCAGGGAATTGCGCTCCTCTCCAACGTACAGCGAAGGGCTTCTCTTCGTGGGAACCTATGAAGGCATCTTCCACGCACTAAACGCAAAAAACGGAAAACGTGAATGGGGCGGGGGAAGCGGAGCCCCTATCAACACGGCAGCATCCGTATCTGACGGAAATGTGTATTTCGGAAGCTGGGACGGCATCCTCCAGGCAGTCCGCATCAAGGGAGTGATACCCCAGTGGAAATACAGCACAGGGGAATCGATCACGACACAGGCCGTTCCATCGGGAAACAGGATTTTCTTCGGAACCGTCAACGGCAAGCTTGTTGCTCTCGACAGAAACTCCGGAGGACTTCTGTGGGAGTTTGCAGTCCCCGGCGGGGTCCACTCCGCTCCCGCTGTTCATGAGGGAATGGTATTTTTTGGAAGCGACGGCGGGACCCTTTTCGGCCTTGACGCTGCCACTGGAAGAGAGGTCTGGAAATTCCAGTCTCCCCGGGAAATATTGTCAGACCCGCTATTTTTTGAGAGTGTACTCTTCTTCGGGAGTTACGACGGAAAGATATACGCTTTCGAATAAAAAACGGAAGGGGAAGGCGATATGAATGCCTTCCCCTTCCGTTTTTCATAACGAGCCCCCGAATTTCTCTATTTTTTTACGGCTGCAGCAAGAACAGCGGCCCGGTCAGTCTTCTCCCAGCCGGGAAGGGGATCAAGGTCGATCCTTCCCATGTGTCCATAGGCCGCAAGACGCTTGTACTGAGGTTTGCGCAGGTCGAGGTCCCGTATGATGGCAGCCGGCCTGAAATCAAAGTATTTCCTGACGAGAGCCGTGATTTCCTCGTCATTGATCCCTTTCGCCGTTCCCGAAGTATCCACCATGATCGACACCGGTTCCGCCACACCGATGGCATACGCTACCTGGACCTGGCACTGGTCTGCAAGGCCTGCGGCTACTATATTCTTTGCAACGTATCTGGCCATGTAAGCGCCCGAGCGGTCAACTTTTGTCGGGTCTTTCCCCGAAAACGCACCGCCTCCGTGGGCTACCCAGCTTCCGTATGTATCGACGATGATCTTTCTTCCTGTAAGACCTGTATCCGCCATGGGACCTCCCTTGACGAAACGGCCGGAGGGGTTGACGAGAATACGGGTATTGTCTTTCATCAAATAGGCCGGAACTACTGGCGTAACAACGTGTTCAATGATATCCGCCCGGATCTCCTCGTTTGTCGCCTCCGGGTGATGCTGCGTTGAAATAACGATCGTGTCGGCACGGACAGCCTTTCCATCCTCGTACTCAAGGGTTACCTGGGTCTTGCCGTCAGGCCTGAGATAGGGGATCGTGCCGTCCTTTCTCACCCCTGCAAGTTTCCGTGCAAGTCGATGAGCGAGTGCGATAGGCATGGGAAGAAACTCCTCTGTCTCGTTGCATGCAAAACCGGTCATCATTCCCTGGTCTCCGGCTCCTGTCTTCGCGATCTCCTCTTCTGAAACAAGGTGGTCTCTCACTTCAAGCGCAGTATCCACCCCTTCGCGAATATCCTCTGACTGTTCATCAATGGCTGTGAGAACGGCACAGGTATCGCCGTCGAAACCGTATTTTGCCCTCGTATATCCGATTTCTTTCACAATGTTACGGGCAAGCTGCGGTATATCAACATACGTTTCTGTCGTAATCTCACCGGCTACCATTACCATACCGGTAGTGCACATGACCTCGCATGCCACTCGGCCCAGGGGATCATCCTTCAGAATAGCGTCCAGGACCCCGTCTGAGATCTGGTCCGCTACCTTGTCCGGATGTCCCTCGGTCACTGATTCGGAAGAGAAAAGGTACCGCTCTTTTATCACGTATTTGTCCTCCCTGCGTGTAAATTGACTAACGAAAATGGCCCTCTCCGGGAGAGGGCCATCAAATAACCATCAAGCACTCTCTCTTATCACTCAGCCTGCGGCTGCTGGTATTGGCACCATACCCTTTTCAGGCAGGTTGCCGGGCTTCATCGGGCCAGTCCCTCCACCTCTCTCGATAAGAGTCTCAATTGTCAACGCAAAACTGCCGGAAGCATTATACGGCATTTCGTCCCCTTGTCAAATGCAAAAACCTTGAAAAAACAAAATCCCAGGAATATTTCCTTTCCATTCTGCCGGGCCTTTTAACCGGCTTTGCCCGAAAGACGCAATTACTATTTACATGGGGAATAGCCGCAGCTGAAGCAGTATTCACATCCGGAAATCATCTCCAGGGGCGAACCGCATTCCGGGCATACCGCTCCCCCGCCTGCCCCGTGTACAGCTCCGTCCTTTCCAAGAAGTTTTTCAAGCAGCACGGCAATAGCATCCGGTATAGAGCGCGCAACATGCTCGTCGTCGAACTCGAAGAGCCAGTACTCCTTGCCCGAAAGCCCTTTCAGGGTGGCAATAAAATCCTCCAGTTTTCCTCCGCTTCTGAGCCCTATGGAGATCGCCCTGGAAAGGGCCTCCGTCATTGCCTTGAGCTCCGAACCGCTTTTGCCGATAGTGGCGAATACCTCGAACGGCTCCGTGCCGTCAAAGTTGAGCGTGACATAGATGCTGCCCCAGGGAGTCTGTTCCTTTATGGTCTTGCCGAAAACAACCAGCCCTGGACGTTCCTTGACCCGGCTGGTATGAGGCACCTGCTCCTCGGCTTTTTTCGCGGTCTCGATCGGCTGGAGCGACCTTGACCCGTCCCTGTAGATGGTTATTCCCTTGGCTCCCATGGCATAACAGCGGCGGTATATTTGCTTTACCTCTTCCATCGTCGCCGATGATGGAAGGTTCACCGTCTTGCTGATGCCGCTGTCAACAATTCCGGCGAATATTCCCGTCACCTCCACGTGTTCTTCAGGGCTGATATCATATGCCGTCACGTAGACCGGGTCGGATACCTTTCCGAATTCGTGCAGTTCAGCGACCTGGGCATCCGAAAGAAGCCTGTGGCAGAATTCCCTCGTTTCCTGCCCGTCTCCGTCCGCCCTGGCGATCCTTCGGGTCCAGCTCCACGCGAAATTCGGCTCGATCCCGGCGCTTGTATCGATGAGCATGGATATGGATCCCGTGGGGGCGATGGAGAGCCTCCGGCTGTTACGGATACGTCCTTTGGAAAAGGCGAGCAGTATGCTGCCTGCGAGGGAAAGTCTTTCCTTTTCATCGCCGAGTCCCTCAGCCGAAGCGAAACTCTCAATGGAATTTGCCAGTGTGTAGGGCATCGTGGACGAAGACCGCATCTTGTCCAACAGAAGCCTCAGCCCCTCACGGTCAAGGCGGCCGTACCATGACTCCGGAAACAGCTCCTCTCCCTGCTCACGGGCAAAAGCAGAGAAGAGCTCCGCCACAAGCCCTGACTCTGGAAACGGATCTTTTCCCATCTCCGAAACAATTCCCGCAGCAGCGCACAACGCAGCTGCCCCCATGGAATCCCCCAGGGATTTGCAGAAAACCTTGAACTGCTCCGAGCCGTACCGCATGCCCATCTTAATGGCGGCATCGGCGAGACCCATAATACCCAGGCCTACCGGACGGATACGTTTCGTACGTTCCTCGATCCTCTCAAGGGGGTAGGAACAGGCGTCAATGACAAGGTCGAGATAATAAACGGAACGGAAGACCTGATCGACGAATGCCCGGAAATCAAAGACCTTCCGTCCGTCTTTTCCTGCTGAAACAAATGCTTCCACGTTTACCGAGCCAAGATTGCAGCTCGTATAGTTGGGAAGGGGCTGTTCGCCGCAGGGGTTCGTGGACTCTATTTTCCACGTCTCTCCGAGTTTGAGCAGGTTGTCCGCATTGGCCCTGTCGATGAAGAAGATTCCCGGGTCTCCCCGTTTCCATGCGCTCTCGCACAGCTTGTTCCAGAGGTCGGCAGCCTTCACCGTTCGTATCGCTTCACCCGTGCTCCTGGAGAGGAGTGAAAAATCCGCCCCATTCTCGGCAGAATCCATGAGCTTGTCCGAAACACAGACGGAAATATTGAAATAGGGGAGTTTCCCCTCCTCCACCTTGGCGTCGATAAACTCAAAAATATCCGGGTGATCATCAAAAAGCATCCCCATGAGGGCAGCCCGTCGCCGTCCTCCCTGTACCACAACGGCCCCCATGGTATTCCACGTCTCCATGAAGGAAACAGGTCCGCTCGCCTGGCCGCCTATACCCCCGTTTATGGCGCTTCCCTTCTCCCTCAAATGACCGAAGTTGCCGCCGACTCCTCCGCCGTATTTGCTGATGACAGCGGC
>JAAYJB010000317.1 GCA_012523155.1 Synergistaceae bacterium
CGCCGTCGGGGCTGGCCGCCGAGAGACCTTCCACCCTGGCCACGCTTCCCGTGCGGACATATGCCTTGATCCTGCATCCCATGGAGCAAAGGGGGCATATGCTCTCCACCTGGTCGTCGCAGTCGGTACGCCGTCCCCGGTAGACAAAGTCCCGGAGGGTGATGGTCCCCGTGGGGCAGACCTGGGCACAGGCGCCGCACGATACGCAGGTGTCGCTCTCGCCGAGCTCCTTTCCGAGGTCGGCCGTGATGTTCGTTGCCCAGCCCCGCTTTTCCAGGTCGAGGGTGTGTGCACCCACCTTCTCCGCACAGACCCGAATGCAGCGCAGGCAGAGGATGCACCGGTTGTGATCCATCTGGATGTTGGGGTCGGATGCGTCGTTGTGGAAGGGCTCGTAGAGGAAGGGATAGCGGACCCTGTCCATTCCGTGTTCTATGGCCAGCCGCTGCAGTTCGCAGTCGCCGGTCTGGGAGCAGAACATGCAGAAATGGTTCCTCCCCGCGAAGAGAAGCTCCAGGATCTGCAGCCTGTACTGTTTCAGTTTTTCCGTCTTCGTATGAACCTTCATCCCGTTCTCGGCCGGCGTGGTGCATGCGGTGAGGAGCTTGGGATTCCCCTCGACCTCAACGACGCACATGCGGCATGATCCGATGGGAGTGAGCCCCTCCATCCAGCAGAGAGTAGGTATGTAGATGTCATGCTTCCCGGCGGCCTGGAGGATCGTTTCCCCCTTCGCCGCCCTGCATTCGATTCCGTCTATGACGAGCGTGATATCACTCATGTCTGTCCTCCTCAAGAGCTACTTCTTCTCGATGGCGCCGAATGGGCACTTTTCGAAGCACGTGCCGCAGCGGATACACCGGTCGGTATCGATGCGGTACCCGGTGTTCCGGTCTCCCGGAATGCATTTGACCGGGCAGTTTTTCGCGCAGATGCCGCACTTTTTGCAGAGTTCCGGGATAATGCGGTACTCGAGAAGAGCGGCGCAGGCCCCGGCGGGGCACTTGTGATCGCGGATGTGGGCCTCGTACTCGTCCCTGAAGTAGCGGAGCGTCGTAAGCACGGGGTTCGGGGCCGTCTGCCCCAGACCGCAGAGGGACATCTCCTTGACCATGTTCGCAAGTCCCTCGAGGGTATCGAGATCCTCCATGGTCCCTTTGCCCTCGGTGATCTTCTCCAGGAGAAGGAGCATGTGTTTCGTGCCCTCCCGGCAGGGAACACACTTGCCGCAGGACTCTTTCTGGGTGAACTCGAGAAAGAACTTGGCCACGTCCACCATGCAGGTGGTCTCGTCCATGACCACGAGGCCTCCGGAGCCCATTATGGCACCAAGGGCCGTAAGGCTCTCGTAGCTCACCGGGGTGTCCAGGTGTTCCTCCGTGAGGCAGCCGCCGCTTGGGCCGCCGATCTGGACTGCCTTGAATTTTTTGTCATCCAGGATCCCTCCGCCGATCTCGAAGATGATCTCCCGAAGGGTGATGCCCATGGGAACCTCCACAAGACCCGTGTGCTTCACCTTTCCCGTGAGGGCGAACACCTTCGTCCCCTTGGATTTTTCGGTGCCGAGGGAGGCATACCAGGCTCCCCCGTGACTGATGATCTGGGGAACATTGGCCCACGTCTCCACGTTGTTGATATTCGTGGGGCATCCCCAGAGCCCGGAGTTGGCCGGAAACGGCGGTCGGGGACGGGGCATGCCCCGTCTCCCCTCGATGGACGCCATAAGGGCAGTCTCCTCGCCGCATACGAATGCCCCTGCGCCCTCCTTCACGTGAAGGGTGAAGGAGAAGCCGCTGTCCATGATGTTCTCCCCCAGGAGACCGTACTCCTCAGCCTGGGCCATGGCAGTCTTCAGACGCTGGATGGCAAGGGGATACTCTGCCCGGCAATAAATGTACCCTTCGTCGGCTCCCATGGCGAAGGCGCCAAGGGACATCCCCTCGATGATGCTGTGGGGATCGCCCTCCAGGAGAGAACGGTCCATGAACGCACCGGGGTCTCCCTCGTCAGCGTTGCAGATGACGTATTTCTTGTCTCCCTTCGCCGAAGCGCAGAAGCTCCACTTGAGGCCCGTGGAGAATCCGCCGCCCCCGCGGCCCCGGAGGCCGGACGCCTTTACCTCGTCGATGACCTGCTCCGGCTTCATTGAGAGGAGGGCCTTTCCGAGGGCCTCATAGCCCCCCCGGACGATGTATTCGTCTATGTTGTCGGGGTTTATGTACCCGCAGTTCTTCAGGGCTATACGGTGCTGCTTTCCGTAGAAGGGGATCTCTTTGTAATGCGGGATGACAGGAACATCTTCTCCAGCGGAGTACATGAGTCTCTGGACGGGACGTCCCTTGTAGATATGCTCTTCGACCAGTTCCGCGACGTCCGTTTTCTGCACCCTGCAGTAGAACGTTCCCTCCGGGTACACCACCACGATGGGCCCCATTTCGCACATTCCGTGGCACCCGGTGGGAACGACGAGGACCTCGTCAGCGAGCCCTTTTTCAGTGATCGCCTTTTTGAAAGCCTCCGTGACTTCACCCGCTCCGCTGGAGGTGCACCCCGTGCCGCCGCAGATCAGGATATGGGAACGATAAATAGGCATGTCTCCTCCTCCCTCCGCTAGTCAGCCCGGCCGATGGCCAGCTTGTCCACGACCCGCCCGTTCACTACGTGCTCGGCAATGATCAGGGATACGTCCTCAGGCTTCACCCGTCCATAGGTCACCCTCTGACCTCCCCGGATCACGTCGAGAAGGGGCTCGTCCTGGCACATGCCGATGCAGCCCGTGGTCTGGACTGCCACCCCGTCGATGTTCCGGCGTGAAAGCTCTGCCATCACCTCTGTCAGGATCTCCCGGGCGCCGGCAGCGATGCCGCAGGTCCCCATGCCGACGATAATCACCGTCTCTCCTCCAGAACGTGCCGAGGTGAGATCCCTGGACGACTCCCGAATCTTCTTCAGGTCCTCAAGACTTTTGATCTTCATGTGTGTCATGATGTTCTTCCTCCGCTTCCTACTCGAACTTGTCGAGGATGCCCTTCACCATGTCGGGAGTGAGGCGGCCGAAGGTCCGGGTATCGATCATCATCACCGGGGCGAGTCCGCAGGCGCCCAGGCAGGCCACCGGTTCGATGGTGAACCGAAGGTCCTCGGTTGTCTGGTTTTCCTCCACCCCGGTTATCTCCTTTACGCTGTCCAGGATCTTCAGACTGCCCCGGACATGGCACGCCGTTCCCCTGCAGACGCGTACCACGTGTCTTCCCCTGGGTTTCAGGTGAAACTGGGCGTAGAATGTAGCCACTCCGTAAATCTCCGACGACGGGATCTTCAGGTCCCTGGATATGGTCTCCAGTGCCTCCATGGGCAGGTACCCCAGCTGCTCCTGGACCGCCTGGAGGATCGGGATGAGTCCGCCCTTCCCGTTCCGCCAGGGATCGACTATTTTCCTGGTCTTTTCTCGAACTTCTTCAGCGCTGAAAGCCATGATCCCCCTCCTTTTCTAATGCCGCCTTTCAATCTTATTGTGCATGCAATCACAAACATGAAAGATAATACCATATCATAGTTCAATGGGCAATAAAAGCGCAATTTGTATACCTCATACAGGAAGGGGGGTGATATAATTTCTACCGGTTCCTGTTGCCCGAGAAGAAAAATACGAAGGAGATGCCTCCATGGCAAAAACCAGGTTTGTGAAGATCGAAGATGCCGTCGGCATGTCCCTGGCGCATGACATGACACAGATCGTCCCGGCGACAGGGTACAAGGGGGCAAGGTACAGAAAGGGGCAGATCCTGGCCCCGGATGACCTGCCCGTGCTCCGCTCCATGGGCAAGGAACGGATCTCTATCCTTGAACTGGAGGAGGGAGATGTCCACGAGGACGATGCTGCCGCAAGGCTTGCCTTCCGCCTTGCAGGGGAAGGGATAGCTGCCGGGCTCCCCGTCGAGGGGAAGGTTTCCCTAAATGCCGTATGGAACGGCCTGCTAGCCTACGACGAGGAAATACTCCACACCATCAACAGCGATCCGGGATGGGCCGCTGCCGCTCTGCCGGACCGGGTCCCTGTGAAAAAGGGAGAACTGGTCGCAGGGATCCGGATCATTCCCCTGGTCATGAGGGAAGAACAGGTGCTGAGAGGAGAAAATGCGGCAGGCCCCATGGCTGTTTTGCCGTTTGTTCCGCTGAAAACCTGCCTGGTGACCACTGGGAAGGAACTGGCTGAGGGACGGGTCAGAGACGTTTTCGCGGGAAAACTGAAAAAAAAGCTTTCGGTATACGGTTCAGCACTTATGGACCATGTTATCGTGGGCGACGGGGAGGCGGAGATTGCCGGTGCCATCTCCGGCTTTCTGGAGAGAGGTGCGGAACTCGTTATTGCCACTGGCGGCATGAGCGTGGACCCGGATGACCGAACGGGAGAAGCCATTGCGTCGATCGCCGGCGAGGTGCGCTTCAGAGGTGTTCCCGTGATGCCGGGAGCGCACCTCATGCTCGCGCTGAAGGATGGGGCGAGGATCGTGGGTGCTCCGGCATGCGTTGCCCACGATGAATGGACGAGCCTGGACCTTCTGCTCAACCGTCTTTTCGCCGGGCTGATCCCCTCGGAGGCTGAAGTCCGGCGCTGGGGTGCTGGCGGGCTGTGCCGCAGATGCAGGGAATGCAGTTATCCAAACTGTGCCTTCGCGGCGAGGTAAAACGGAAAGAAGCCGCCCGCTTCCTTCCGGAGAAAGCGGGCGGCTTCTTTCCAGCTTCCCGACTTGCGGAAGAGCTCTCCGGATCAGGGTTTCTTTTCCTCCGTATCCTGCGGACAGCCGCAGGGATGGTCTGTCCTCATCCTGAGAGCGTCATACACTCCCCTGGTAAGGGAAACGTCTGTCCCGAGACGCTCCCCCTCACGAACAACAAACCCGAGGAAGGTCTCGATCTCTGTCCGCCTTCCCTTCTCGCAGTCGAGCTGCATGGAGGACTTGGTATCCGGGGGGAAGGCCACTCCTTTTGCCAGGGACAGTTCCACGATATCGGCGGGAAGCCCTACCCCCTTCAGCTCCGAAAGGGCACGGATCTCCCTCATCATCCCCTCGAGCATGGGCTGGCTGTCCTCACCGGCGAGGACTTCGCCGAAGGTACGGCTGAAAAGGGACGTGACGCCGGCAAAGGGAGCCATGAAGATGAACTTGGTCCACACGACCTCGTTGACGTTCTCCACGAGGGATGCATCAATACCGCTCTTCCTGAAAAGCTCCTCCACCGGACGAAGGCCTTCCGCCGCTCCCGAAACGGGGCCGAAGAACATTTTCCGGTTTCCGCCCGTCTGGCGGACTTTTCCCGGGGCGTCGATGCGGGTTGAAATGTAGACGCAGCCGTTGAGCATCCTGCATGGAGGAAGGACCTCCCGAAGGATGTCAGGGCTGTTCACTCCGTTCAGAAGGGGCAGCACCAGGGTATCCGCTCCTATTGCCGGAGCGGCCTGAAGTGCCGCTTTTTTCAGGTCGTAGCCCTTGACTGCGAAAACAGCGAGATCAACGGTCCCGAATTCCCGGGGGTCGTCAGACGCAAGAAACGGCCTGGCAACGAACTCTTCATCCACGGCAGTCACATGGAGGCCGTTCTCCCGGATAGCCCTGAGGTGCTCGCCCCTGGCGAGGAACAGGACCTCATGCTCTTTCCCCCCCTCCCACGCCTTCGCCGTTTTTCCGCCGTAGTAGCCGCCCACGCCTCCAAGACCGACAAATAATATTTTCATCATCATTGCCAAGGAGACCCTTTCCTCAACCCGTGAAGCGGGTAGGTGGGGGAGGAATTGGCAGGTCTTTCCTCTACACCGCTATTACGCTGTATTCGTACCCATTGTTTCGTTCCAGTATTTTGCAGGTATCCCATTTGACATTAACCCTCTCTTTTTTGCCGTCTGGCGTATTTTTCCCTGTGGACAGTGCGAACCACCCAGATTCCCGTACAGCCACCCGCCCTGTCCACGTTCCTTTGTACTTTCCTTTCGGAACCGCCGTCCGGACGATATCACCGGTGGCGAATCCGAAAAAGCGCTTACCCCGAGGGAGGTATGCTCTCGGGAATCCGTATTTGTCCGTCAGTGTTCGTGAGTATCGTCCCCGTCCTGTACAGCGAACATGGAGGACGCTGTCTGTTAAAACTTTTGCTGAAGAGACTGTCCCGACACACAGAGCATCGAGCACATGACTCTTCGGCAGCCCGAGGCGGGTGCGGTTGTACTTGGTGAGTCCGCCGCTCCCCGTCTCCACCGGCAAGCCAAACGCACGCATCTCGCCAAAGAGTGCGTTGCGGGTCGAGTTGACCGCAGCGGCGGAGGACAGCGGAGCTTTCACGTGCGCCCGTATCCGTCCAAGAAGCGCCGGTTTGTCATGCAGAAACTCTTTAACAGGACGCGCTCCCTTGGCCCGATTGCACCTCTCGCACGCCAGCGTCAGGTTCGACACCCTGTCCGAACCGCCTCTCGCTCTCGGTACGATGTGCTCCACCTGCAGCGGAACGTTCCCGGCATTGCAATAGGCGCACTTGCGACACCACTTTTCCAGCAGGTATTCCCGCACCTCGTATCCCTCAAGCTCTCCCTGCTGGTACTCCTTTCCCGAAACCTCCGGGTCCAACATCTTCTGCGTATCGAACTTGACCGATTCGACGCTGAATCCGGAGACAGGCGCTATGCGTGTAAGCCGCCGCATCCACGAGACGGTCGTGTCGATCCGGTGCCGCAGGCTCGGCGGAAACCGGCCTTCCGGTCTTCGCCTGTTGTCGAATCTCGGGGCACGATAGCGGGTGTTCGCGCTCCGCCGTCTCCGGCGGTAGCCCGCCCGCTTCGTCATGTTGTCTCGTATAGCGTTCCCCCTGTGTTCCAGTTCGATTCCGGCAATCAGACGGGGTCCACCTTGCCTGTCCTCCCGGACAATGGCTATTCCGGTGAACCGGGCGCCCGGGTCGACCTTGACACGGACAGGTTTGATAACGCTCTCTTCCGCCGTCCGGTCCTTGAGACGGATGGTGAAAGGGAAACGCTTGTGGACGACCGCCCGCCCCGAGCCGAGCAGATGCCTCGCCCTTGACGGGCGGCACGGTGTCAGCGGCTTCTTGTGCTTGTCCAGTACGAACACATACATGACAATACCTCCAAACAGGTGGAACCCGTAAAGGTTCCGTAAATCCGTTGACGGATAAAAGCATCCGTCTCCGTAACGTTCCGCACATAGTGCGGAATCTCCCCTCGCGGCTGTTGCACATCGGCGTTGCGCCCAAACCCGTTTCGTACCACCCGTTGGTTTGTCTGCTGCTTGGGCTTCCAGAGCGTAGAGTTGAGGAAGCGCTCTACGGTGGGTCTTGAACCTGTGTGCAACGTCTGCCTGGTCCTGGAGACCAGGCCCGCTGGTCAATCTGGGCTTTTTCAAGCCCCCACCTCAAACCGAGGCGTTAACATCGGTTAGGTGGCGGGTAATTGACCCTGGACGTTCTCTCCCCTTCCTGCTGATTGGAAATCACCGTACTCTTGTCAGAAGACGCTTCTCTCCCTCTTCTGAAAGTCCGAGGGACGGCAGGAGTTCCCGCAGCGCGGTTTCTGATCCGAGGCCGGCAAGGTAACCGTTCACCTTCGCCGCCGCCGGGGAATCGATGAAACCCTGCAGATCTCCGTACATCCCGTTAAAATCCCTCATGAGAATATAGTCCTGCCTGAGGTAATATTTTTGGTGATACCCTTCGGCAGGATAAAACTTCGCGCCCGGCTCGATTGCGGTGAATACCCTGCCGCCGAGTACAGACCTGACTTCTGCCGCGGACTTCTCCGCATCTCTCCGCTGGTCCTCGTCCTCCGGGAATATCACTGCCCTGTACTGGGTGGACCATGACCTCGCCGCAGGATTGTGGCTTTTCCAGAAGACTTCGAGAAGTTCCCCGTACGTAATTTTTGCCGGGTCATATTCGATCCGGATAGTCTCGGAATGGTCTCCGATATCATCGTAGGTGGGGTCAGGGGTGGTCCCCCCGGCATATCCCACCCGGGTGCGCA
>JAAYJB010000008.1 GCA_012523155.1 Synergistaceae bacterium
AGAACAAGGGCACCGGCAGTCTGTTTTTCCCTTCTTCCGGTCTTCTCGGGAACAGGTTCTCCAGTGGCAGCACCCATGGTCCTGAGGTCTTCGAGAGTTTCAGCATCGTAACCGGTCCATGACAAAACTCTCATCTTTCTGGGCCAGATGAACCGTGAAAGAAGGGAGAGGATGAAGTCCCGGGAAACTCTCCGGCCCTGAAAGTCCATAACGATCCCCAGATTCCCCGAAAGAACGGGAGCCTCGATGCAAAGCCGTTCCAGCTCTGAAAGGAGCATCTCTTCAGTACCGGTTTCTGGAAAGACCATACGTATTCCGTATCCTGTGCCTTTCAAAAAGATTTCTCCGGTGAGTTCCGGGGCATCCTTGTATTCAAGCGGATCAGACACAATTCCACCTCCTGCTCCGGCAGATCCAGCCGCCGGGTATTGGACAAGATACCTCCCTTTTCAGGGAGTTTTTCCCCTGGCCTCGGGGACAAGAAGGTAGGAGAGGATCTCTCCTACCATGGGAGAGGCAACGGAACTGCCGTGAAGCCCCTCTTCTATAATGGCCACAGCAACATACCTGGGACTGTCGATAGGAGCATACCCGGCGAAAAGAGCATGGTCTTCCCCGTGGGGATTCTGGGCGGTACCGGTTTTGCCCGCCACCGCTATCCCGAAGCTGCCTGCCCTCCTGCCGGTTCCCTTTCTCACAACGAAATCGAGCCCCCTCCGGACGACATCGAGATTTTTCCTGTTGATCATCAGCGTCTCAAAGATAACATCCCTGGAAAGAGAAAGCCTGGGCCTGACCAGCCTGCCGCCGTTTGCCAGGGCAGCGTAGAGCCTGGCAAGCTGGACTGGCGTCATCAACAGAAAACCCTGGCCAATTGAATAATTTACCGTATCCCCATGGTACCAGTTTTCCTTCAGACGCGCTTTCTTCCAGTCCGGACCTGCGGTCACCCCTGACGATTCTCCGGGAAGATCCAGGCCGGTTGGGCTTCCAAGACCGAACATGGTACACCATTTCAGAAGTTTTGCAATGCCAAGCTTGAGCCCGACCTGGTAGAAATAAACGTCGCACGATTCCTGCAATGCGGTGAGAATATTCATGGTTCCATGTCCAGACCGTTTCCAACATCTGAATGTCCTGTTCCCTACAGCAATTGAACCGGGACAGTAATGAGTCGTGGTGAGCAGGACAGCCTTTTCCTCGAGGGCGGCGATCCCTACCAGGGGCTTGAATGTTGATGCAGGGGGATACTGCCCTCCAATGCTCCTGTCGTGCATCGGCCTTTCAGGATCATTGAGCAGGGCATCCCATTCCCTTGTGGAAACCCCCCACGCCAGCGGGTTGTTGTCGTAAGAGGGAGAAGAGTACAGGACGATGATATCTCCGTTCTCCACATCCATGACCACAATTGCACCGCGATAACCCTTCATAAGATCCGCCGCAAGGCGCTGCGCCCCGAGGTCCAGGGTGAGCCGGAGATCCTGCCCCTTGCCGGCTGTCCGTACATGGATGGTCTTCACTTTCCGCCCCCTGGCGTCTACTTCCACTGATTCTTCACCGGGCGTTCCCCTGAGTGTTTCCTCATACTGGCGCTCTATTCCGTTTTTGCCCACCAGATCCCCTGCGACGTAATTCCTGCCCTCCATCTGCCTGAGTTCATTCTCGCTGATCTCACCGACATAGCCGGTTATGTTTGATGCCAGGCTGCCTGCGGGATAGGTCCTCCGCCATACGGGAAGGGGGAACAGTTCCTTCGGAAACTCGGGGTCGGCCACCAGATCCGCCATCTGGGCCAGGGTTATATTTCCCACAAGGCGCACAACCCTGTAGGGTGCCCAGTACTGCCGTTTTATGGTTCTTGACAGGTCTTCGGCGGTAACCGGGATACCATGGCGTGAAAGCAGTTCAGCCATGCGTTCCACCATGTCGTTTCTTTCGATATCCATAGGATATCCCATAATATCGAAGGTTGTCACGTTTACAGCCAGGAGGGCGCCGTTCCTGTCGTAAATTTCACCTCTTACAGGGGGAAACCGGATAAGCCTGAGGCGGTTGTTGGAGGCAAGCCGCACGTAGGTGTCCGAATTGACGATCTGAAAGTAATACAGTCCTCCTGCAAGGAAAAGCATGGAAAACAGGACGAACATCCGCCAGTATTTCAGTCTCTGGTTGAGAACGGGGCGAAAGTCAGGCATCGGTGTTCTTCAGCCTCCAGCCGTACGCCAGTCCGGCGAGGAGAACGAGGGGAAGGATATAGCTCTGCTGGAGAAAGTATACGGCAAAAATCGACGCCCCCCGTGCACCTCCGAGATAGATCCTGAGAAGTGATATAGGGAGATTCGCCGACCACAGGATAAGGGAAAATACAGTAACAGTCTTTCCCGAGGCAGGAAGCGAGTACCAGACCCATCTCGACGTGATAATAGCCGTAAGGTAAAAGAGCGAGGAAATTCCGGGGAAGCCCAGCCAGCGAAGATCCCAGAGCACACCGCCGAAAAACGCCCACCAGATGATTTCCACTCCTCCGCCGGGCCTGTACAGGGAGAGGAATACCATGGAAAGCAGGAAAACTTCGGGCACAAGAACCTTCCCCGTGCCCAGGACCAGTAGAAAATCCTGGATATACCATGAAAGTGCATAAATCATGGGAGTGCGCTCCTTCCGGTTTTGCCGGGGGGTGCATTTTCACCGGGGGTTCCTCCGAGCACCTGGAGGGCGTACAGCTTCGAGAGATCCGCGCCCGGGATGACCTTCCACTCCAGGTAGGCTCCGCTGGTCTTTCGGCTTTCCGCTGAAAGTTTTCCCACAGGGATCCCCGGGGGAAGGGCCTCACTGACCATGGCCGTTTTCACTTCCATACCCTCGGCAAGACTTCTGCCTTCCGGAACGTAGAGAAGCCATACGCCTCCTTCCCCATCCCCGGCGACCACTCCGAGGTCCCGTGTCTCCTCGATGACCACGGGAACCATGAGGGAAGATGATGTAAGAAGTTCAACCCAGGAGTATCCATCCTCCGACGAACTGACTCTTCCGGCCAGGTACCCGTTATGAAGAACGGGAGTTCCGGAAAAGACGCCATCCATCGTACCTCTGTTGATCCGCACTTCCGACCACCACGAAAGGGGTTCGCGGAGCGTTACCCTTCCGTATCCGTAAAACCTGTCGAGTTCGTCCTGCAGGCGCCTGGTTGATCCCACGGACCATGCAAGCCTGAGCCTGACGTTCTCCTCTTCGAGGATATCCAGGCGGTCCTGGAGAGCACTCTTCTCTGAAAACCAGAAGGATATTCTTCGGGCAGTCTGCTCCGCGGCGACAGCCGGGTATTCAGGATACCGGAGCAGTTCCCCGACAAAATCGGCGGCCCCCCTGAAAATATGCCTCTTTGGTGCTGCAGCAAGGAGCAGCAGGCTCGCTATAATAGCGATGAGCCCGTGTATCCATTCTTTCTCGAGATGTTTTTCAGTCATAAATCCTTCACCGCACCCATGGAGCGATTATTTTGATCCCCTCTCCACGGAAAGGAGAACCTTCCTCATGTCGTCCAGGTTGTCCAGGATCTTTCCCACTCCCCTTGCAACAGCAAAGAGTGGATCCTCGGCCACGGTCACCGGAGTATTGAGGGCTTTCGAAAGTCTTTCAGCCAGACCTCTGAGCAAAGACACACCCCCGGACAGGATAACTCCCTGGTCCACGATATCCTTGGCAAGCTCGGGCGGTGTCTGTTCAAGGGCTACTTTCACCATATCCTCTATCCTGACGATGATGGGTTCCAGAGCTTCCCTGACCTCCACGGAGGAAACCATGTCCGCCTTCGGGAGCCCGTCGGCAAGGTCACGCCCCTTTACAGCGATCTCAAGTTCCTTCTCCAGGGGAAGGGCTGATCCGATGGCGATCTTCACTTCTTCTGCGGTGGTTTCCCCGATAAGGAGGGCGTACCGCTGCCTGAGCATGGCCACAATGGCATTGTCCATGTCCTTTCCCGCAGCCCGGAGTGAATTGGTTACCACGATGCCCCCGAGGGAGAGAACTCCGACCTCGCTTGTGCCTCCCCCGAGATCGAGGATCATGCTGCCCCTCGGCTCCTGGATCGGGAGACCGACTCCAAGAGCAGCGGAAATGGGTTCCTCCACCACATAGGCCTCACGTGCCCCGGCACCGAGAGTTGCGTCTACCACAGCCTTGCGTTCAACTTCCGTGACCTCGGCAGGTACTGATATCACGACCCTCGGATTGGCCAGGAACCCTTTCGAGCCTCCAGCTTTCCGGAGGCAGTGCCGGATGAGTTCCTCGGTCATATCAAAGTTGGCTATGACCCCATCCTGGAGCGGCCAGATCGTGGAAACACCCTGGGGCGTCTTTCCCGCCATCGCCTTGGCTTCTTTACCTACAGCAATAACCTCCAGCATGCCGCCTTTCGGCCTCTTCCGGACTGCAACCGCCGAGGGTTCGCTGAGCACGATCCCCCTGCCCTTCACGTACACAACGATATTGGCCGTACCCAGATCGATACCAACATCTCCGCCGAACATCCCCTTGAAAAATCCGAACACCTGACTCAGTCCCCGCTTTCTAGGCTTCTCCGGGAAGAGGTATAGGTATATACTTCCCGTTCGCCGCTACATAATGGCCGATAAAACGGATATCGAGCACTTTTGCCCTTCCGGCAAGATACCCTGTCAGCATCTTGTCCTCACCGCTGGGGAAAAGTGATCCGTCAGGATGATTGTGTACAAGAACGAGTCCTGCCGAGTCCAGACGGACAGCTCTCCGCAAGAGGTATTTTACATCAAGAAACGCCCCGTCCACTCCTCCGTAAGAAATTCTGTCCATGGTGATGAGCGTGCCGTTTCTTCGAACGTGCATACCGACAATGTACTCCCGGTCTTCTCCGGCCAGTTCCTCTGCAAGGGCTGCCAGGCGTTTCTCCCATGGCTGGCCGTCCGACTGTGCGCTTCGCTCCGACCGGATCCTTCTGCCGAGCTCCAGGGCTGCGATAAGCACACAGGCTTTCGCCTCCCCGAGACCCGGGAACCCCATCAATTCCTCCTCGTCCACCCGGGCAAGCCCTCTCGCATCCCCAAATTCCTCCAGAATTGATGAAGCAAGTTCAAGAACATCCTTTCCCCGGCTCCCCGTTCGCAGCAGCACAGCCAGGAGTTCCGCGAGAGAGAGACTGGACGCCCCTTTGAGCCGCAGGCGCTCCCGCGGGCGCTCTTCCTGCGGAAGGGAAGCGAGCTTCATTTCCCTTTTCTCCCTGTCTCTCCAGGCCAGAACGGATTACGGGCCCTCTCCGTTCCGATGTCAGTCTCTGGTCCGTGCCCGGGGAAAACCGGAAGATCGTCGGAAAGCTCTGCGAGCCTCGCAATAGAGCGGTCCAGTTCGTCAGGATCTCCTCCCGGGAGGTCTGTCCGTCCAACGCTTCCGGCAAAAAGGGTATCGCCTGATATCAACACCTTTTGGCTGCCCGAGGTTACGAGGTAGCAGACACTGCCGGGGGTGTGTCCCGGGGTCGCTATGACCGAAATCTCCATGGCCCCTGCCGTTAACCTGTCCCCGTCGCTGACAGCTGAAAAGTCATCCGTGCCCGAGAATTCGCTGCCCATCAGCTGCCTGAGCCCTGAATCAGGTGACCGTACAAGTGATGCGTCGCCGGCCGGCACGAAAGCCTTACCCCCGAACATCTCCAGTGCTTCAGAGAGTCCCGCGGCATGGTCAAGGTGTCCGTGGGTAAGAAGTATTTTTTCTACGGAAATTCCCTGCGTTTCAGCGAATCGGGCAATCTGGCCCGTCTCCCCCGCCGGGTCTACGAGGAATCCCTTCCCCTCTTCGTCCCAGAAAAGATACGTGTTCGTCCAGAGAGGACCAACAGGAAAACGTCGATGCTTCATTGTCTGTTCCTCCTCGATGCGTTTCTCCCCCGTATTCAGTCAGGGGAGGATTCATATTGATTCCTTTTCAAGAATTAGGGTGACCGGGCCGTCATTGTTGATTTCAACGAGCATGTGTGCCTGAAAGACACCGCTTTCAACAGGCACTCCCATTTTGGTCATCACACTTTTGAATCGTTCATAGAGCCGGTTGGCTTCTTCAGGCTCTCCCGCGGAAATAAATGAAGGACGCCTGCCTTTCCTGCAGTCCCCGTACAGGGTGAACTGTGAAACCGCCAGGACTGAACCTCCCACGTCCGCCAGGGAAAGGTTCATCTTGCCTTCCCCGTCTTCAAATATCCTGAGGTTGACGATCTTTTCGGCCATCCATTCCACTTCAGCATCCCCGTCGGTCCGGGATGCAGCGAGGAGAACGCAAAGCCCCCTGCCGATTTTTCCTTTTATCACCCCGTCCACAGAAACACTCGCAGACAGGACTCTCTGTACCACGGCCCTCATGCCGTCACCCCCTGGAAACGTTGATAACGCCCTTGACGGCGTTCAGTTTTGCGACGATCAAAAGCAGGTGTTCAAGGTCGTGGACCCTGACTTCGATCTTCATCCTGGCAAGATTTCCTCCGACAACTCCCGCTTTGATTCCCGTCATGTTTCCGTCCCCTGCAATTATGGCCTGAGCTACGTCGCCGAAAAGAGCGGCCCTGTCAACACCCTCGAGCTTCAGGCGGGCGGGATAGCGCCTGTTTCCGGTCGTTCCCCACGAAACAGCGATCATCCGCTCTTCCTTCGCATTTTTCACGTTCTCGCAGTCTGCCCTGTGCACTGTTATCCCCCGCGTGCGCGTTGAATACCCCACTATGGGATCCCCGGGAACAGGCTCACAGCAGTTAGAAAGGACCACCTGGACTCCTTCGGCGCCTTCGACGACGATATCTGATTCGCCCTTCTTCCCCGCGAATGATGTGTGTTTTTCCTGTTCCGGCTGTACTGTTGCCGGCTGAGCCTGCGCTTGAGTCTTTCCGGCAAGCCTCTGGGCTATGAGGGAGACGCTCTGGTGACCTGCGCCGATGGCGGAGAGGAGGTCCTCCCCGTTCGATTGTCCCGTGTCTCTGGCAATCTTGTTGAGGAGGGGCATTATTTCCTCAAAGGATTCAAATTCAGGGGTCCCCCTGCGGCGAAGCTCACGCTCCAGCAGTTCTCTTCCCCGCTGGACTTTCTCCAGGCGCTCCGTCTTTTCCAGTGCCCTGAAGTAGGCGCGGATCTTGCTCCTGGCCTTGCTGCTCCTTGCAATCTTCAGCCAGTCCCTCGACGGTGCTCCCTGGGGGGATGTCACGATCTTCACGATGTCTCCGTTCTGGAGCTCGTATCCCATGGCGACGATCCGGTTGTTTACCATGGCACCCACGCACCTCATACCGACCTGGGTGTGGATGGCGTAAGCGAAATCTATGGGAGTCGAACCCTTCGGCAGGGAAACGACCTCTCCCTGGGGTGTGAAGACAAAGACCTCGCTTGAGAGGACATCATCCTTCAGCCTCTCAAGGAACTCGGAAGAATCGGGGGCCTCCTCATGATCGGCCTCAAGAGCCTGGCGGATCCAAGTAAGCTTTGTGTCCAGGTCATCCAGTTTGCTTCCGCCCTCTTTGTACCTCCAGTGGGCTGCAATGCCGTACTCCGCCAGTGAATTCATTTCCCCGGTGCGGATCTGGACTTCCAGTGGCTCGCCTGTAGGACCGACCACCGTAGTGTGAAGGGACTGGTACATGTTTGACTTGGGATTTGCGATGTAGTCATCGAACTGTCCGGGAATGGGCTTCCAGATCGTGTGGACAATGCCGAGGACAGTGTAGCAGGCCGCAATATCGTCAACTACCACCCTGAGGGCAAGCAGATCGTACAGTTGTTCCACCGGAAGTTTTTTCCTGTTCATCTTCTCGTAAATGCTGTAGAAGTGCTTTGCACGCCCCTTCACCCTGCAATGGATCCCTTCCTCTTCCAGGCGGGATGTAAGGATCTCGAGTGCCTTTTTGACCACGGTCTCCCGCTCGGGAAGCTTTTTCCTCACCCTTCTGCGGATCTCGTAGTACATCTCCGGGTCGGCGTATTTGAATGCAAGGTCCTCCAGCCCGCGCTTCACCTGGTAGATCCCTAGGCGATGGGCAAGAGGCGCGTATATCTCAAGGGTCTCCCTGGCAATGCGCATCTGCTTGTCCTTCCTGAGCACGCCCAGGGTCCTCATGTTGTGAAGGCGGTCGGCCAGCTTGATGAGCACCACCCTGATATCCTTTGCCATGACGATGAACATTTTCCGGAGGTTCTCGGCCTGGTAATCCTCAAAAGATTTGAAGGGAAGCTTTCCGAGCTTTGTCACCCCGTCAACGAGGGTGGCCACTTCAGCTCCGAAGGTGCTTCTCAGCTTCTCAAGGGTTATGTCTGTATCCTCCAGAACATCGTGGAGCAGGGCAGCGGAAAGAGTAACCGCATCAAGCTGCATTTCAGCGAGAATAGAGGCCACGTTTATTGAATGGACAATATACGGATCTCCCGTGGACCGCTTTTGTTCCTTGTGGGCCGCCCCCGCAAGGACGAGAGCTTCTCCGAGCTGCATAAGCTCTTCACGGGAAAGGTAGTGCAGCACTTTCGACCAGAGTTCATGCCAGGCAAACTTCACAGAGATAGCCCGTTCCTCCTCGGGAATTCGGCCGATATAACTGTCACGGAGCTTCCCCGAAGCCTTCCGGTCCATTTCAGTGCCCGTGTCCTTCACTGTTTCATGCTCGCCGACACTGTTTCCGGTTAATTCCCTGGCATCCATGGCGATTCCTCTTCTCCCCTACCCAATGTCGCCCGTAACAATATAATCGACAATGAACTGGAGGCGTTCCCTGCCCCGCCAGTAATCAAGCCTTGGACGGTAGAGCCAGCCGGAGGATGATGAAATTTCGTTCCGGGAACGTTCCCCGTCGAAGGCCAGCAGCCGTTCGCTTCCTGATTCTATCTGAAGGTGACGTCCATCCTTTCCAAGGGGAAGCAATTTTTCCCCGCCGGTCCTGGAAACAAAGAAGAGCGGCGCAGGATTGCCGTTGCCGAATGGCCCCAGGCTGACGACTTCCTTCCAGGACTTCATAGAAATCTCCCCGGGAGGGAAATCAAGAGCCGTGAGGAAGGGTTCTTCAACCTCCATGGCTGAAAGGGCGTCTTCGAGATAGGTGGAGACATCATCCCATTTATCCCGTGCAACGGAAAACCCCGCAGCATACTGGTGCCCTCCCCATGCGTCCAGAAGAGGGGAAATCGGATCAAGGACTTTCATGGCATCCCCGCCTTCGGGAACTCTGAGCGTCCCCCGGATCCCTCCATTTACCGGCGCAGCCAGGACAACCGGTGCTGATTTCACGCTGCAGATCCTACTCGCTACTCCGCTGAGAACGCCCACAGGCCAGAATTCACCGAGAGCCACGTGGTTCGCTGACCCACTCAGCAGAACAGCAGCCTCCTCCGATATTTTCCCGGAAAGGGTCTGCCGCTTTCTGTTCAGTGCCAGGAGTGTTTCAACCTTCCCGTCTGTGCCCCCTCCTCCGCAGAGAACGGCTACGGCCGTATCCGCAAGTTCCATCCTGCCTGCCGCATTGAGGCACGGAATAACTTTCATGGTGAGCGTCTCCTCAGAAAGTGATGCCGGGCTCAATCCAAGCCTTGAAAAGAGTTTCGCAAGTCCCGGCCGCGGAGAGGATCTCATCAGTCCGATCCCGTCTTTGACCAGCAACCTGTTGAACTGGGTGAGCGGCATGCAGTCGGCCAGAGTTGCAAGCGCTGCAAGGTCCTTCATGGACTCGAGTCTTTTCTCGGGGAGAATGCCGTATTTCCGTGCCCATGTCCACAACACGCCGGTCGCGCAGAGTGCCTTTCCAGCAGCATTTCCGCCCTGCCCGTGGGGGTTCACCACCGAGCTGTGAAAGGGCATGCCTTCTTCAGGCTGATGATGGTCGAATACGAACACGTTCAACCCTGCATTCTCAGCCATTGAAATGATCCCTGTATCTTTCGAGCCGCAGTCCACCACAAAAAGGGTATCCCACCCCATGGGAAGGAGTTTCCGGAGAACCGATTCGTGAAGGCCGTACCCCTGGTCATGGCGGTGGGGTATGAAATAGCGCACCAGCCTGGCTTTTTCCCTGCAGATCTCCATAGCCAGGGTGGTGGACGAGACGCCGTCTACATCATAATCCCCGTAAACGAGGACCTTGCCGAGGGCGGGCAGGCGTTTCCAGCGCTCGGCAGCTTCGGGTGCACCGCTTCCCAGGTCAAGGCAGTCGATCAGGCTCTTCTCCGGAACAGGATCCAGGCCGAGGAAATGATCCCTGTCCTTTTCAGTACCGCCCCTGCTCTCAAGAACTGCGGCAGTTACCAGTGAACACCCCATCTTCTCCGCAAGGCTCTTTGTCGAGGAAGACGGCTGAACGATCTGGAGACGTCCGGCTCTGCACAGGGCAGTCACTCTTGCTGTTCCTCCCGGTCTCGTTTATCCCTTTCAACAACATCCTCATCCCGGGGGATCGCACTGGAAAGCAACTGCTCTCCTTCGGAGGAGGAGTCTTTCCTGCGGGATGCGCTCTCCTCCTGAAGAGAACAGTTTTTTTCAAGTTTCCCGATCCTTGCTTCAAGATCCGAGACTTTTTCCATGCACCTGTCCCGCATCTCCATAGAGCCGAAGAGGGAGAGGAGCCACATTACAACACACCCCGCAGCGAAGATGGCAGCCTCCCAGATACCCTGCGGAACGTCACGGGTCCAGAAAAGAAACCGGACGGTGACATATCCCGCATTCTGTACAGAGTAGACAGCCGCAAGCAATGCGGTAAAAGCGACGGCAAGCAGATAGTTTCTCATGAATAAACCTCCATGAAGACATGGTAATTCTTAACGCTACAGATGCGGCTGGGACCTGTTGCCTGAAAATTCCGATCTTGGCCGACACATAAAAAAGGCTTTTTATTATTGTAGTCTGTGCCCTTCGAGAAGTAAACCGCCGGCGGGGAGGGGCTTTATCACAGGAGCCGGGAACCGCCGGGCATGCAGTTCCCGGGCTCCTTCTATTTCTCTTTTCCTGCCTGGGTGATTATACCCGGCCACAGGGATGGTATAGCCTGTTCGGGGAATTCCTCAAGTTTCTTTCCGGCAGCGGCGCGCAGAAAATTATCGACCCACCAGAAGACATTCTGCCTGGCGATGGACTTTCGCAGAAAGCGCATCCTGTCCCTTTTTTCTTTTTCAGCCATTGAGAATGCACGGTATATGGCTTCAGCCACACCATCGGTATCATACGGATTCACAAGCACGGCCCCTTTCGCAAGCTGCAGCGCAGCCCCTGCGAATTCGCTGAGTATAAGCACTCCCGGCTCCTTTCCCTTGCATGCGCAGTACTCCTTGCATACGAGGTTCATGCCGTCCTTGAGCGAGGTCACAAGGGCAATGTCCGCTGCACGGTACATTGCGGCGAGTTCCTCTCCGGCGACAGATCCGTAGTGCCAGTTCACCGGGACCCAGCGGGTCGTGGAATATTTTCCGTTGATCC
>JAAYJB010000318.1 GCA_012523155.1 Synergistaceae bacterium
CCAGAATTGCCCTGTGCTGAAGCTGGGATTCATTCCGCATGGATGAGAGATGCCTCCGAATGTTCCGGTCCGTTTTCTGGCGCAGCCTGGCCAGCATGTCCAGGGTCAAAGGCCGGTCTGCAGGTTCGAAAAGAAGGTTATGGAACATCTGGTTGAGATCCCGCCACCGGATGCAGTCCTTTTCAGTATCCATGAGTACAAGTATCTTTCCGGCGTCTTCGATAATACGGTTTGTAATGCGGGGGAAGGCGATTTTCAGCAGGCTCGTCTCCAGGGCACTGACCATTTCATACAGTTCCCTGGCCTCTTCAACCGAAAGCTCAGTGACTATAGCACCGCGGTATCCATGAAATGACACCAGTCCCTCCGTCTCGAGCAGGCGCATAGCCTCGCGAAGGGGGATCGGGCTCACGCCGAGACGCATTGCCAGCTGTGCCTGGTGAAGGGGCTTCCCTTCCGGGAGAATTCCCCTGTAGATGGCCTCCCGTAGCACTCCGGCTATGTAGTACGGTGCCGAACTGTCGCCGCTCACCCTTTCGGCCAGTTCTTCAAGGGTCATCTCTTCTTTCATGGAACAACCTCCCTGCTTTTGAGCCTGTTGCCTAACCATTGATCTGCGGGAAGGTATCCACCGAAAGGATGTTGTTTTTCAGTCCCGCGTTTGATTTTTCGTATAGGGAACAGGTAAAAGATTCTTTCCAAAAAGCGCGTCACGCAGCAAATAACATTGCTTTTTCTCTTTCCTCCGCCATACGAATTGCACCTGACATTTTATGGACCTTGTCAATTCCATACCGCCACAGCTTGAGCAGGTTGTGTGCCGTGCACATAAGCTTCCATTCATTGCCGCACGCCTCAAGACCGCGCCGCATGAACCTCCTGAATCCAAGCACTTCCTTGATGTGTCCGAATATCGGTTCTATGGTGATGCCCCGCTTCCTGTAAAGCTCTTTTCCGCCGGGGCTCCGCAACTTTTCCTCCATGTCCGGCGCGGGAGACAGAGGAGACGAAGAGGCACCCCCGCCGCCCGTTCGTCTTCCGCACGTCTTCCATTCACTGCTTACCGCCACTAGAAGTTCCGGGCCTGCGGAATCGGCCTCCTCCAGGTTCTTCCGGCTGAAATAGCCCGCATCCGCCAGGAGGGTCCCCATCCGCAGGGTCCCGTCCGCCGCGGCGAGGTTTTCTTTGGTCCTTTTCAGCATGGGGAGAAGCTGCTTTTTGTCGTTGCAGTCCTGAGTCACTTCCGCGCTCAGGATGATCCGGTCTTCAGATGCAGCCGCCTGGGCGTTGTATCCCTGCAGGTGCCCTTTCGCGGTCTTCATGATCCTGCTCTCGGGATCGGTGATGTTCACCTTGAGTCTTTCCGACGCTTTCTCTTTTACCGTTTCAACGCTCTTCGGCTTGCGCCCGCGCTTCTTCTTTCCGCTGGACTCTTCCTGGGCGCTGCGGTCCTCTATCTTCTTCTCCTGCTCCCGGACTTTCTTCTCGTTTTCCTCACGAAGGCTTTTCTGGATCTCCCG
>JAAYJB010000319.1 GCA_012523155.1 Synergistaceae bacterium
CCGCCTCCACTCTCGAAAACAGCTGATCCTTCCACAAGAAACGGAAGCCCCGCCCCGAAATCCGTGTAGACGGTCTCTCTGAGCTCGATACCCTCCCTGAAGTCAACACGGAACACTTCGAGAACGGGCGTTTTTTGGACGGAATGAATATATCTGACCGCAAACTCTTCAGTCCCCTGAAGAGTATACGAGTCTATTACTGAGCCGTCCGCGCTTCGAATCATGAGAAAGTGGACAGGTGAACAGGTGAAAATTACAGCAACCAGGATAAGAGTAATCTTGGAGAGGTTTTTTGGGTTCACGTTCCACTCCCTCCTCAGGAAAATCACGAAGGGAGGCCTCCGTTCCGGAAGGCCTCCCGCAAAATTTATCCCGGCCTATTTAATAAGCGCCGCTTCTTTAAAGAACTTTTCCGCGCCCGGATGCACCGGAATTGAAATACCGTCGAGAGCCCTGCTCAGAAGGATGCTCTTGCCCTTGTGGTGGGCATTTCCGACTGCCTCGAGGTTCTGGAAAAGAGCCTTTGTCATGGTATAGACGACATCTTCCGGAAGTTCCTTCCTTACAGCGAGGATCGCCTGGACTGCTACGGTCTCAACCGGCTGGTCCTGTCCGCGGTATGTATTTCCCGGGATGACTTCCTTCGCGAGGAAGGGGTACTTGGCGATGAGCTTATCCCTTATCTCGCCGTCGATGGGAACGAATACAAGATCCTGAAGGGTGCTGATATCCTGAATTGAAGGATTGGGAGCACCTGTGGTATAGGAGAAGGCATCCACGAGACGATCCTTGAAATGGTCGGTTGTCTCGGCGTAGGAAATGAAATGGGGCTTGAAATCATCGTACGTAACGCCGTAAGCGTCAAGAATCTGGCGCACGTTGGCTTCGTTTCCGCTTCCCGGGGCACCCACGGAGATGCTCTTTCCCTTGAAGTCGGCGATGGTCTTGATGCCGCTCTCCTTGGAGGCGATGACCTGGATGTGCTCGGGATAGAGCCTTGCGATGGCAGTGATGTTTTCGATCTTGCGGTCCTTGAAGAATTCGGTCCCGTTGTAGGCATAGTCGGACATATCGTTCTGGACGATAATGAGGTCCACATCCCCGGCTGCAAGAAGGTTGATATTCTCGATGGAGGCACCGGTGGACTGCGCTGTGATGTTTACTACGCCGCCTGAATTATCACTGATGATCTGGGAAAGCGCACCGCCGAGAGGATAGTAGGTCCCTGCCGTTCCACCAGTCCCCATGGTCAGCTGCATGGGAGCGGCAAGTGCTGCACCGGCTGTAAAAAGGGCCGCTATTGAAAGAAACGCCAGTATCTTTGCAAACTTTTTCATGAAATACCCTCCTTCATATATTGTTTTCCACTGCACATACATCGTAATTTGTTTTGGTAATTCCGTCAACCGGATATATCAGACATGACGTACAACAACTAAGAAAAAAGCCCGGGAACTCCCGGACTTTTTTCTTAGTTGTTGTATTTCAGGCCGTTTCGTGTGAGATGAACGAGGCTAGCTTGTCAGGGTCGATGTTGCCGCCGGAAAGGAAAAAGCAGATCTTCTCACCGGGCTTGACTTTAAAGCTTCCTTCGAGAGCAGCTGCGACCCCCACCGAAGCGGAAGGTTCCACTAGCAGCTTGCTCCTGAAGACTATCTCCATAAGGGCCTTGTAGATAAACTCATCTGAAGCAGGGACGATCTCGTCCACGTATTTATCAATGAGGGGATAATTGTGCTCGCCGGTCATGGTGATCATGAGTCCGTCGGCAAGGGTGGCACCCATGGGTACTTCCACCGGCTTGCCGGCCTTACGGCTCTCGGCATACCGCTGGATCCCGGCAGGCTCAACTCCTATAACACGGACCGACGGACTGGTTTCCTTCACCGCGGCGGCAACACCCGCCAGCAGTCCGCCTCCGCCGAGGGGAACGACTACAGTGTCCACATCGGGAAGATCCTGGATGATCTCCAGCCCTGAGGTTCCCTGGCCGGCAATGAGATCCGGGTCATTGTAGGAGTGGACAAGGGTATATCCCTTCTCGGCCTTGATCTCGTAAAGCTTCTTGTACCGCTGAATCGAATCGAATCCGTGGAGGACCACATCAGCCCCGAGTGCCTTTGTTCCATCAATTTTCGATTTCGGCGCATTCTCGGGCAGGACAAGAGTTGCCTTGATGCCGAGCATTTTCGCCGCATATGCCACTCCCTGGGCGTGATTGCCCGAAGAAGAGGCAATGATCCCCCGGGCTCTCTCTTCGTCAGTGAGTGAAAGAATTTTGTTCGTCGCGCCCCTGATCTTGAACGATCCTGTGATCTGAAGGTTTTCCGGCTTGAAGTACACCTCTGCCCCCCACAGGGGATCCAGCTTGTCTCCCCGAAGGATGGGAGTTCTGCGGACCTTGTCAGAAATCCTCCCGGCAGCCGTCTTAATATCGTCCAGTCCTATTATTCGTGTCATTTCCCTCTTTATGCCTCCTTGAGCCTTGTACAGGCTATTTTTTCAAGAGTCGCGGGCGGCAGAGATGCCCATCCTGCCGCCCGCCTCACCATCAGTTTAAAACTACTCGATCCACAGCGCCATATCAGGACAGTTGATCTCGCACCGCTTGCACTTGATGCAGTCAGACTCCCTCACCGGGGCAACTACACTAAAGCCTTTCTGGTTCGTCTCATTCGAGATCTCGTATACGTTCTTCGGGCAGACGGAAATGCACAACCCGCACCCCTTGCAGAGTCTTTTATTCACATGGACGGTCATTTATATCACCCCAGCTTCCGGATTAATTCCACAACCTGGGCAGGCGTGGTGGCCAGAAGGGCACCCGCTTTTTCCAGGGCTTCCATTTTCGATGCCGCAGTCCCCTTGTTTCCCCGAATGATCGCTCCGGCATGGCCGAGAGATTTGCCCTCGGGAGCCGACCGGCCTACTATGAGGGAAACCACCGGCTTGCGCACTGATTCGGCTATATATTCCGCTGCGGCGATCTCCGTACTGCCTCCGATTTCTCCCAGCAGCACAATGATCTCGGTCTCGGGATCGGCGTTGAAAAGCTCGACCACATCCCTCTGGGTGGTCCCCCAGATCGGTCCTCCTCCAAGCGCTACCACTGTGGACTGGCCTATCCCGGCATCAGTCAGGGTCTTTCCCACCTCGTAGGACAGGGCGCCGCTTTTGGACACGACGCCGACTCTCCCCTCCCTGAACATGCGGGCGGGATGAGCGCCGAGCTTGCACTTTCCCGGGGAAATCACGCCGGCTGTTCCGGGACCGAGGACACAGACTCCACGCCCGGAAGCATAGGACAGGATATCAAGGACGTCGTGCTTCGGGATACCCTCCATGGTGAGCACGAGCAGCTTGATGCCCGCCTCCATGGCTTCCATGGCGGCGTCCTTCGCGAACATGGGGGGAACAAAGCTGATCGCCGCATTGGGATCCGTTTCCTTCATCGCGTCAGCGACGGAATTGAAAACCGGCACCCCTTCTACGGCAGTCCCTGCTTTCCCGGGGGTAACTCCGGCGACTACAACGGTCCCGTAATCAATGAGGGATTTCGTCTGGAGAATACCCGATTTTCCGGTTATTCCCTGCACGATGACACGAGTGTTTCTGTCCACAAGAACTGCCATGTCATTCCCCTCCCGCTGCGAACCGCACCGCATCGGCAACGGCGGTTCGAAGATCGTCGTAGACGGGAAGTCCCGCCTCTTTCATTATCGTCTTGCCCTCTTCTTCCATAGTACCGCAAAGCCGTACCACAAGGGGAATGGAAACTGAGTGATCCCTGAGGTATGACGTGATCCCCTCGGCCATTTCATCCATGCGGTTAAATCCTCCTATGAGCACCACAAGAAGGCTCCTGATGTCTTTCTTGTCGGAAAAAACCTGGTCCATGGCCGAATACATGACCTCCGGACTCGTCAGGCCGCCCATTTCACAGAAATCTGCCGCAGAGCCTCCGAAGTCCTTGATAAGGTCCAGCGTGAGCATGCCGGTCCCTGCCCCGTCAGAGATAAGTCCCACGTTTCCATCGAGGGGCACATAGGTTATGGTCCCGTGATCGGCATCCGCCTCTTTGCCGGTTATGCGGGCCTGCTCCGAAAGGTTCTGCTCGAAAAGATCCTTCAGGCGGGGTTTCGCGTCATCATCGATCTCTATCTTGGAGTCGAGGGCGACAAGACCGGAATCAGTGACAACCAGCGGATTGATCTCCACAAGGACGGCCTCTTTTTCCCGGAAAAGGTTCCACAGTTTCCTTGCGAAGGAGGCGAATTCCTTTTTGTTCTCATATCCGAGGAAGTCTGCCATTTCCCTGATCTTGTAGTCCGTGAGCCCCCACAGGGGATCTACGGGAAGCTTGAGGATCTTTTCCGGTGTATGTTCGGCTACGGACTCGATATCCATTCCGCCGGAGGCGCTGGCCATGAAAAGGGGCGTGCCTGCCTCGCCGTCAAAGGTGACTGCAAGGTAGTACTCGGCCCGGATGTTCATTTTCTCTTCCACCAGGACCGCCTTCACCGGTTCGCCCTTTAGTTCCATGGAAAGGATGGAGTCAGCAGCCTTTTTCGCCTCATCCATGGTGGAGGCAAGAAGAACACCTCCCGCCTTTCCCCTGCCCCCGGAAAGCACCTGGGCCTTCACCGCCGAGGGGGCGAATAAACCTGACCTGTCGGAAGCCGTTACAACAGCACCTTTCGGCACCGGGATCCCTGCCTCCCTGAACAGGGATTTTCCCTGGAATTCATACAGCTTCATGCTCCTGCGTCCTCTTTCGCCATGCGGATACCCTCTTCAAAGGCCGCCGTGTTCATGACCACAAATTTCTCCTTGACGGATTCCTTTATGGCGGCCAGCAGGTTTTCTTTCGAGACGAGCTTCGTCTTCTCCTGGATAAATCCCAACATCACCATATTTCCAGCCATCTTGCTTCCGAGAGCAATGGCCGTCTCTGTGGCAGGGACCTTCCAAACAGTGATCGACGGGTCGACCTCTCCCAGGTCGGGAACAAGACCGCTGTCCACAAACAGCATTCCGCCTTTTTTCAATTCATGCCTGTGACTCTCGTATGCGGCCTGGAACATTGCTACAAGGATGTCGTTTTTCTCATTCGTGGGTGTGCGGATAGGTTCGTCGGAAAGAACGACCTCAGACTGGCACTGTCCGCCCCTTGCCTCCGAACCGTATGACTGGGACTGGGCCGCGTAAATACCTTCTTTTGTCACGGCGGCCTCTCCGAGTATAACGGAGGAAAGGATTATGCCCTGGCCGCCAAACCCGCAAAACTGGATACTCGTAGGCTTCATGCTTTCGCCTCCTTGTCGCCGCAGCACGAGGACGTATATACGGTACTTCCCCGGAAAACCGGTCTCTCAACGTTTACGAATTCTCCCAGCAGGTACTTTCCGGCCGTATCCTCGGGGGGAAGTTTCTCGGCCGCAGAGGCCGCAACAGAACGATTCTTGATCCACTCCACAAGGTTTTTCGGGCTGCCGCTTCCCAGGGCGTATCGTCCGAAGTGCGTCGGACACTGGGAAAGGATCTCAACAACAGAAAACCCCTTGTGGTCGAGGGCATTTTTCAAAAATGTAGTCATCTGGGCCGGATTCGAGGTGAGGGCCCTTGCCACGTAGGTGGCGCCTGCAGTGGCCGCAAGTTTGCACAGGTCAAACGGCGGTTCGCTGCTGCCGTAGGGCGTGGTCATGGTGACCGACCCGTCGGGGGTCATGGGGGCGACCTGTCCGCCGGTCATGGCGAAGTTGAAGTTGTTCACCACGATAAACGTCACGTCAAGATTGCGGCGCGCCGCGTGGATGAAATGGTTTCCTCCGATGGAAATCGCATCTCCGTCTCCCGCAAATACGACTACTTTCGTGTCAGGCTTGTGGAGCTTTATTCCGGTTGCCCACGCGAGGGTCCTTCCATGGACACCATGCAGGCAGTCCATGTTGATATACACCGGGATGCGCGCTGTGCATCCCACTCCGCCTATTCCGACCATGGTACCGAGGTCGAGGCCGAGGGTCTCCACGGCACGGAGGAACGCACTGACCACTTGTCCGCATCCACATCCGGGGCAGAAGAAATGGGGCAGCTTGTCCTGGCGCATGTATTTCAAAAGGGGATTGCCGTTCTTGTGCATTTCAAGGGCGCTCATTACCGCACCTCCTCTATGACCGCAAGTACCTCGTCCGGAGTGTGCGGCGTGCCAAGGTTCTTCGTCGCCCGTGCCGTTCTGCATTTTCCGCAGACCGCCCTTTCAACTTCTCCGGCGTATTTTCCAAGGTTCATTTCCACTGTCACAACAGCTCCCACATTGGACGCCAGCTCCCGGATCTCTTCTTCGGGAAAGGGCCATGGAGCATCAAGCTTCAGAACCCCTGCCTTTATCCCTTTTTCACGGGCTGTTTCCATAGCATCGAGGGCCGGCCTGACTTCGCTGCCGAAAGCCACGAGGGCGATTTCGGCATCGTCAAGGCGGAATTTCTGAACGGTGGAGATCTTTCTGCGGTTCTCCCTGACTTTCCCTGTGATCCTTTTGTACAGCTTTTCAAAGGCGTGGGGTTCCCACTCGATATCTCCGCGCTCGTCGTGGGGGTTGATGGAGTGGATCACCCGGTACCCCGTTCCAAGTTCGGCGAAATCAGGAACGCCCCATTCGCTGTCCGCATGGAAGGGAAGATACTCCGACGGGCTTTTCGTAGTCCTCTTCCTGTTCACCACGGGAACAGCGGAAGCTTCGGGTATCTCGAGCCGCTCCCGCATGAGAGCGAGGGACATCTCGGAGATCACGATCACGGGCGTGCGGTACTCTTCTGCAAGATTGAACGCCCTGACCGTGAAATCAAAGGTCTCCTGCACCGTGGACGGAGCGAGGACGATCATCTCGTGATCTCCCGCAGCTCCCCACCGCACCTGCATGATGTCCGAATGGGTGGCAAAGTTTTCACCCCGGCACCGCATGACATCCACAATAACCAGGGGAGCTTCGATCGCCACGGCGTATTCGATCCCCTCCATCATGTAGTCAAACCCCGCGCTGGCAGTGGCCGTCATGGCCTTGGCACCTGCGAGGGATGCCGCTCCGGCTGCATAAATGGAGCACAGTTCGTCCTCTCCCTGGAAAAAAACTCCGCCTACCGCGGGGAGTCTTCTCGCCATTCCTTCCGAGACCTCGTTCGCAGGGGTAATGGGATACCCGGCAAAGAAATCGCATCCGGCCGCTATGGCGCCTTCCACCGCAGCATAATTCCCCTGCATGAAATGGACGCCGGTCAGTACCCGGTTCTCAAGTCCCATTCATACACCTCCATTTTTAATACCCGGGCATTATCCGGGCAAAATATACCATACGATCAGACTATCACGCATATTATATTATGTCAAATATCACATTGACATTCTTTTTCTGAAGACCAGGGATGGCATTTTGAAAAGCAGTTCACCCCCGGACAAAATCTTCCTGTACCGGGGGCGCATTTTTTAAATTCTGGCGTTGATGCTTTTCCGGATCAAAGATGGA
>JAAYJB010000320.1 GCA_012523155.1 Synergistaceae bacterium
AAAAGAATAGTTAAAGCGAGGGACAGATCAGATCCTTCCTCGCTTCGCTCCTCAGGATGACAAAACCGAAAAAAACGACCTTAAACTATCAATAAATGCGCCCCTGCTCCCGGTCGCTGATCACCATCTGCCCCCGGCAGTCGTCGAGGGTCTCGCACAGAGTGTTGGGCCACGGCCGGCCCCGCAGCATGTCAAGTGTCTCGCTCTCCGCTTTGAACGTCAGACGGGGATGCTTCCCCCAGTCCCGGGTATAGCGCATCACGCAGCTCATCTGCCCCGTGGAGGGGCTGATATCCAGCTCCATGACCGCCCTTTCCACATCGGCCCCCTTCGGCAGGGTCTGTAGAAGGGAGGTGTAGTGGTGGGAAATTCCCAATCCGTGACAGGCCTCGTGGATCGTGGTCATCGCCACGGCGGCGTTGATCTGCCCCTCGAGCCAGGCGGCATCCGGACGGAGCCCACGCTGCCCAAGGGCATTCGTTATCTCTGGACGGTTCTCCTGCACTGTCCTTTCAAGATCAGCCCTTATCTGGTCCGCGTAGACAAGCACGTACCGGTCGGCCGTCCGGGGCGGGCCGATTTCCCTGCCGCCTTCGCAGCATCCCCAGTTGAAGGGATCCGGTTCTGGGAGGGCATCCTTCTTTATCCAGAGACAGTGCTGGTCTACCAGGTGAGAGGAACCGGCCCTGAAATTCACCACCCGGGCCCTGTCATTTGTGCCGGTGCATCTCCCTTCCTCCGGTTCGACGTAATGGACCGCAAGCCGGGTGACCGAGCCGAAGCCGGCCTTCTCCGCAAGTCCGTCGGGATCGTAAATAAAGAGGTCCTTCCTGTTCGGGTCGAGACGTTCGTGCTTTCCTCTTGCGAAAAATCCCCGGTATTCCTCCCAGGCCGACAGACCGTCACCTGGGGCCTTTCCTTCCGGCTCACCATCGTCGTCACAATCCCCGGCACAGGGGTAGATGTTGTGAGCCTTCTCCCAGTAGTCGGCGATACCGTTGCTGTTCTCATCCAGGGGAAGGGTCACATCGTGCTCTCCGGTCCTTTTCAGCACTGCCCGGACCTCTATCTCTTTCCCGCCCGCCAGGACCGTCGCTGTAGCGGAAAGCTTTCCCCGGGCGCCGAAATCTCTCGACTGCAGAACGACCTCCGCCTCGTTCACGTCATCGAGAGTCACGGCACTCTGCCCGTCTTCCGTGATGTTCAGCCCCGAACCGCTCATCTCCGAAATAACCAGGTCGGGAGCCTCCTCCCGGTCATGGAAGGGGTAATTCATACAAACTCCCGGCTCCCGGCTCACATCCTTCAGGGTGAACCGAATTTTTCCCGTCAGCCCCGCTGGTTCAACTATCTTCGCCCGCACCCGGACAAAATTCCCCATCCCCCAGATCAGTTCAGGCATCCAGTTTTCATAGTCACCCATGGGTTCCAGTTCAACTTTCACCGGTACGGAACCGATAGTCAGGCTCCATGCGACCGTCCACTTCCCCGAGTACATTCCGGGG
>JAAYJB010000321.1 GCA_012523155.1 Synergistaceae bacterium
CCCGCCTCGGCGAGAAGCCTCAGCTCCCCGGACAGAATTTTAGCCATCTGTCTGAAGGATACCATAGAATAGGAAACTTTTGAGTAGCTTTCCCTCAACACATCGTCATCGGTGGGAATGTGGATCCCGTACATGTACTCCTCGCATGTCTCCGAGAGCTCACGTATGGCTCCGGGAAGCTCTTCGAACCCCTTCGCGTCCTGCCCGGGAAGGAAGAGTATCTGGCAGTACATCTCAATGTAGTTCGCGAGCCGTATCATCTCCTTTGAAAGCAGGAGGATGGCCAGTGAGGGAACGTCCAGCAGGTCGTCATCGAGGTATACGGGGGCGGAGAGCCTCTCTCTGCCTGTCTTTTCGGCAACTGCCCCGCAGAAGGCCGCGAGGTAGTCGGCCAATGGATAGAAAACCAGGGCGTTGAAGAGGGTGACCCCAACCTGGGCGAGAACGATCTTGGCCGCGAGGGTTCCGGGTGCATCGGCCAGAAGCTCCTGGAGCCACGGGAGCGCCGGGATGAGGAAGAGGACGCCGAGTACCTTGTAGACGAAGGTGCTGATGCCGAGCTTCCGTGCATTCTGTCTTCCCGAAAGGCCGGCGAGAAGCACGGTGACCGAGGATCCGGCATGTGCTCCCAGGATGACCGGCAGCACAGCGGTGACGGGCATTGCGCCGGATGTGGCAAGGGTGACCGACAGGGCCATGACCGCCGAGCTGCTCTGAAGCACCGCCGTGGCTGCGAAGGCGGCAAGGCCGGTGATCAGCCCGTTGGATCCCGCACGGGAGGCGAGCTCCGCGAACCCTGGGGTGGCCAGGAACGGCCCAACACCCAGCTTGAGGATGAACATGCCCAGGAGGACGAGGGAAAGGCCGCGGAGCATATTGCCGATCCGGTAGGTCTTGCCCCGGCCGAAGCGGATCATGATGAGGCTCGCAGCAAAGAGAAGGGGCGAGAAAGCGGCGATGTCGAGGCTGAGCAGGAAGGTGACGAAGGTGCCTCCCACGCTGGCGCCCATCATGACCACCACGGAGCCGGCGAAGGAGAGCATTCCCACGTCCACGAAGCCTATGGCGAAGGACGTGGCCACGGTGCTCCCCTGGGCGACGGCTGAAAGGACCATGCCGAACAGGAAGGCAAGAGGTTTCCTCCTGGTGAATCGGACCATGATGTCCTTTGACCTTCCCCCGAAGCTGGAGCCGAAAGCGGCGGTGGTCTCCTCAACGCCGTAGAGGAAGACCGCCAGGCCGCCCAGTATGTTGATGCATGCGAAATAAAGCGGGTTCACTGCCGCCTCCGGAGCGATGCGCGCCGTTCACGGACAAGAGGAACGGCCACGGATGCGAGTGCGAGAAGGAGCAGGGAAAGGGACAGGGGCCTCGAGAGGAAGAGGGAGTATCCCCCCATCATGAGCGTGGCCCGCAGGTTCTTCTCGATCATGGTGCCGAGGATCATGCCGAGCACCACGGGCGAGACGGGGAATTTGGCCCTGGTGAGGAGCCATCCGATCAGCCCGAAAGCAAGGCAGACTCCCACGTCGAATACCGATGAGCGCACCGCGTAGCTTCCGATAAAGGAGAAGGCGAAGATGAGCGGATAGAGCAGGCGCTTCGGTATGAGGGCGGCCTTGATCCAGAGCCTGGCCCCCAGGAGACCCAGGGCCAGTATGATGACATTTGCCACGAGAAGGCTCGAGAAGAGTGTATAGACGATCTCGGGGTGCTTGGTGAAAA
>JAAYJB010000322.1 GCA_012523155.1 Synergistaceae bacterium
CGGGAGACAACGCGACATTTGAAGTAGACCTGATCGTGCCCATCGCCATGGACCCGGGTCTTCGTTTTGCGGTGCGTGAGGGCGGCCATACTGTTGGCGCCGGCGTCGTCACCGAGATTCTTGAATAGCCCCAGAGGGGGAATAGACAGTGGCAAAAAAAATCAGGATCCGGCTCAAGGCCTTCGACCACAGGGTTCTCGACAGTTCCGCTTCACAGATCGCCGAAACGGCTGACAGAAGCGGCGCCAAGGTATCCGGGCCGATTCCTCTTCCGACCGAGATCAACAAGGTTACAATCCTGAAGTCCCCTCACAAGGACAAGGATGCGCGCGAACAGTTTGAAACCAGGACACATAAGCGCCTCATCGACATCATCGATCCAACGCAGAAGACGATGGACGCGCTTATGCAGCTGAACCTTCCTTCTGGAGTAGATATCCAGATCAAATTGTAGGGGAAGCTCTGAGCTGAAAGGAGTTGGAGTGTAATGAGCATCGGTATTCTGGGAAAGAAACTCGGAATGGCCCAGATATACAATGAACAGGGCCAGGCGGTTGCCGTCACTATTATCGAGGCGGGGCCATGCCCTGTGGTTGATATGAAGACGCCGGACAAGGACGGGTACAGTGCCCTTGTTCTCGGATACGGAAAGGTCAACCTGAAGAAGATGAACAAATCCCGGAAAGGACTGTTCGATAAGGCTGAAATAGAGCCCAGGGACACCCTGAGGGAATTTCGGGTCGATACACTTGACGGGTATTCCGTGGGACAGGAAATAGGCGCGTCTCTTTTCTCCGAGGGAGAGTCGGTAAACGTATCCGGCATCAGCAAGGGAAAGGGATTTGCCGGAGTTATGAAAAGGTATCACTTCGGCGGATCGAATTCCAGCCACGGCGCTTCGGTGGTCCATCGCCGGGGCGGTTCAAGCGGTGCAAGCAGCTATCCCGGCCGTGTTTTCAAGGGCAAGAGAATGCCCGGAAGAATGGGCAGCGAGAAAGTAACAGTCAAGAATCTCACTGTCGTAGCAGTGGACTCCGACAATAACCTGCTTCTTGTCAAGGGTGCGGTACCCGGCTCGAAAAACAGCCTGGTAACCCTTTACAAGAAAGGCTAGTCGGCAGAGAAGGAGGCCGGAATAAATGCCTACCCTGAAACTCGTATCATTCCAGGGAGAAGAAGTCGGAGAGGTTCAGCTCGCCGATGAAGTATTCGCAGCTCCCGTTCATGTGCCCGCCATGCACCAGGTGGTGGTAGCGCAGCTTGCAAACCGCAGGCGCGGCACCCAGTCGGCGAAGACCAGGGGCGAAGTGAGAGGCGGCGGCAAGAAACCCTGGAGACAGAAAAAGACAGGACGCGCCCGTCACGGGAGTACCCGTTCACCTATCTGGACCGGCGGCGGCGTAACGCACGCCCCGAAACCCAGGGACTACAGCCAGAAGGTCAACAAGAAAGTCCGCAGGCTCGCCATCCGCAGCGCACTTTCGCTTAAGGTGAGGGACGATCTTATGACCGTGGTAAAATCCTTTGATCTCGAGAAGCCTTCCACGAAGGACATGATCACGTTTTTCACCGCGGTCAATGCCCGGAAGCCTCTTATCGTGCTTCCCGAGGGGAACGACCGTGTCACCAGGTCGGCCCGGAACGTTCCCGGAGCAAAGGTTATCAACATGGGCAACATCAATGTGTACGACCTTCTCAACGCGGGAACACTTGTTCTTACACCCGAGGTTGCCGCAAGACTCGAGGAGGTGTATGTCGGATGAACCTGATCGCTCACGATATCATCATCCGTCCTATTATTACTGAAAAGAGCAGCCGTCTCATGGAGATGAACAAATATACCTTCGAAGTGCACCCTTCCGCGAACAAGATACAGATACGGAAGGCCATAGAGGAGATCTTCAAGGTTAAAGTCCAGAACGTGAACGTGCTCTCCGTTCACGCCAAGCCGAAGAGAATGGGTGTTTTCCAGGGCAAGACCCGGTCGTGGAAAAAAGCGATCGTCAGTCTGGCAGCAGGCGAACGCATCGAGTTCTTCGAAGGCGCGAGCATCTAGCGGAAGGAGAAGGAATCAGCTATGGCTATAAAACAATTCAAGCCCTATACTCCCGGCCGCAGGTTCATGACCGTTCAGAAGAACGACGACATAACCAAAAAGGATCCGGAACGCTCTCTTCTCGCCCCTCTTCACAAAAAAGGCGGAAGGAACAATCGGGGAAGAATTACAATGCGTCACAGGGGCGGAGGCGCCCAAAGGCTTTACAGGGTGATCGACTTTAAAAGAAACAAGCTTTCGGTTCCTGGAAAAGTGGCGGCTATTGAATACGATCCCAACAGAAATGCCCGAATTGCACTGATCCATTACCTGGACGGCGAGAAACGTTATATCCTTGCCCCCAAGGATGTAAAGGTCGGGGATACGATCGTCGCGGGACCGGAGTCTGACATCAGGCCGGGTAATGCTCTGAAGCTGAAAGATATTCCCGTGGGTACCATGGTCCACAACCTGGAGCTCGAACCCGGAAGAGGCGGGAAACTTGTCCGCGCTGCGGGAACCTCCGCACAGCTCATGGCCAAGGAAGGCAAATATGCCTATGTCCGTATGCCGAGCGGAGAGCTTCGTCTCATCCTCCAGGAGTGCATGGCCACTGTGGGACAGATCGGGAACGAAGACTACGAGAACGTTTCGCTGGGCAAGGCCGGAAAAACCCGTTGGCTGGGCAGGCGACCGATGGTCCGCGGCATGGTCATGAACCCTGTAGACCATCCCATGGGCGGCGGAGAGGGACGGAGCAAGTCCCACAAGCACCCGGTTTCGCCCTGGGGAACCCCTGCAAAGGGATACCGTACCCGGAAGAACAAGCCGTCCGATAGACTTATCGTCCGGCGCCGTTACGAGAAGTAAGGAGGGACTGAGATGGCTCGTTCCAGAAAGAAGGGGCCCTTTGTGGACCAGAAACTGCTCCGCAAGGTGGAGGACATGAACGAAGGGACCTCGAAGAAAGTGCTCAAGACATGGTCCCGAAGGTCCACCATCGTGCCTGCAATGATCGGACACACGATCGCGGTGCATAACGGCAGGATCCACATCCCCATCTATATAAGCGAAAATATGGTTGGCCACAAGCTTGGGGAATTTGCCCCCACCCGCAAGTTCGGCGGACATGCGGGTCAGGAGCGCTCCTCAAGAGCGAGGTAAGGAGTGATGGTGATGGAAGCGAAAGCCGTTGCCAGGCAGGTACGGGTTTCACCGATAAAGGTTCGTCGGGTGCTGGCTCTCATCCGCGGGAAGAAAGTAGGGGACGCCTTGGTGGCTCTCCAGTACAGTCCGCAGAAATCCGCCAAACTCGTCAGCAAAGTGTTGCAGAGTGCCGTTGCCAATGCCGAGCACAATTTCGGGATGGATACGGACAAACTGCGGGTAATAGCAGCTACGGCGGATCAGGGGCCGAAGATGAAGCGTTTCCGCCCTGTATCAATGGGTAGGGCGCACCCCTACTACCACCGTACAAGCCATGTGACTGTCACAGTGGCAGAACGTTAAGGAGGGGGAACTCGTGGGACAGAAAGTTCACCCAATCGGATTCCGTCTTGGAGTCGTCAGCGAATGGGAGTCCAAGTGGTTTGCCAGCGGTAAGGATTATGCGAAGAATCTTCACGAGGACATTGCTCTTCGGAAGTACATCGCAAAAAAGTGGGAGCATGCCGGGATCTCCCGGATCGAGATAGAGCGTGTCGGGCACGTTATTCGTTTTACGATTTGGACCTCCCGGCCTGGTGTAGTGATCGGACGCGGCGGCGCGGAGATCCAGGTTATGAAGGATGATCTCCAGGCGAAGACCGGCGCCAAGATAATGATCAATGTTCAGGAAATCAAAAACCCTGATGTGGAGGCACAGCTTGTTGCTGTGGGTGTAGCATCTGCCCTGGAGCGGAGGGTATCCTTCCGCCGGGCCATGAAACAGTCCATCTTCCGTGCAATGAAGGGCGGAGCGAAGGGCATAAAGATATCGACCGCCGGACGTCTCGGCGGAGCCGAAATCGCCAGGACGGAGTGGTACAACGAGGGACGACTTCCTCTTTCCACCATCAGGGCTGATATCGACTACGGGTTTGCTGAGGCCCGGACAATGTACGGGGTTATCGGAGTCAAGGTCTGGATTTTCAGGGACAAGGCAAATGAACGTCCCGCCCAGGCACCCCGGCAGCAGCGAAGAAGGGGGTAGCGCATTATGCTTATGCCGAGCAGGGTAAAATACCGCAAGCCGTACCGGCGCCCCCTGAAGGGACGCGCCAAAGGCGGAGCGACCGTGGCATTCGGAGAGTACGGCCTTCAGAGCCTTGACTGCGCCTGGATCACAGCCCGTCAAATCGAGGCCACCCGTGTGGCGATTTCAAGAAAGATGAAGAAGGGCGGAAAAATCTGGATACGGATTTTCCCTGACCACCCGTTTACGAAAAAACCCCTTGAAACCCGTATGGGCAAGGGAAAGGGAGCTCCCGAATTCTGGGTCGCTCCGGTGAAGAGGGGCAGGATCCTTTTTGAGATCGGCGGAGTACCGAAAGAGGTCGTCGAGGAAGCGTTCCGGACAGCCTCTTACAAGCTGCCTGTCAAGGTGCGGATTGTCGCCCGAGAAGGTATTGGTGGTGAATGAACATGGATGCCAAAAATCTGCGCGATCTTACGATCGATGAGCTGAACGAGAAACACAGGCAGTACAAGGAGGAACTGTTCAACCTGCGTTTTCAGAACGCAATAGGGCAGCTCCAGAACACAAGCAGGATCAACGCTGTAAAGAAGACGATCGCCAGGGTACTGACGGTTGTCCGTGAGAAGCAGATGGCCGGCGAGCAGTCTGCCGGAAGGAGGTAGCCCTGAATGGAAGAGCGGAAACCTCACCGCAAGGTACGTACGGGAACCGTCGTCAGTGACAAAATGGACAAGACCGTTGTCGTGCGTGTCATGCGGTATGATGAACATCCCCTCTACGGAAAGAGGATCGTGCGGGCGCAAAAATATACAGCCCACGATGAGAACAATGAGTGCAGGACCGGAGATCTCGTAACGATTGGTGAGAGCCGGCCCCTGAGCAAGAATAAAAGATGGACCCTTCTCGAGATCGTACGGCGTGCGCCGGTTTTCGACTCGGTTGAGGAGAACGGCGAGGAGGCATAGGCCATGATTCAGCTGACTACGGTCCTTAATGTGGCTGACAACTCTGGAGCCAAAAAACTCTTCTGTATCCAGGTACTCGGCGGGAGCAAGAGGAGGAGCGGCACGATCGGCGATGTGATTGTTGCTTCCGTGCGTGAAGCCATACCCAACAGCAATATTGCCAAGGGCTCTGTCGTCAAGGCGGTCATTGTTCGCACAAAGAAGGAAATTCGGAGAGCCGACGGTTCATACGTGCGGTTCGACGACAACGCAGCTGTCATTATCGACAACAACGGTGACCCAAAGGGAACCCGTATATTCGGGCCGGTGGGACGGGAACTGAGAGCGAAAAAGTACATGCGCATCCTCTCCCTCGCCCCGGAAGTCGTGTAACGGAGGTCAATGGACTATGGGCAAAATGAGAATTAAAAAAGGTGACCGGGTCCGGGTCATCTCCGGAAAAGACAAGGGAAAAGAGGGGAAGGTTCTCCGCTCGATTCCCGATCGGGATCTTTTGGTGATCGAAGGGGTAAACATGGCGACGAAGCATGTGAAGCCCTCCCAGAAGAACCCAAAGTCCGGCATTGTGAAACAGGAAGGGCCTATTTACGCCAGCAAGGTCATGCTCGTGTGCCCCTCTTGCGGTGCTGCAACCCGCGTTGGCCGCGGATACCTCGACAGCGGGAAAAAGGTCCGTCTGTGCAAGGCCTGCGGCGAAATCGTGGACCAGGTATAAGGAGGAGAGTACGCCATGACCCCTCGTTTTCTCGAGAAATATAAAAACGAAGTCGCAGGCACACTGGCGAAGGAGTTCAGCTACAAGAACTCGATGGAAATTCCCCGCCTGAAAAAGATCGTGGTGAATATCGGAGCCGGCGAAGCCAAGGTTGACATAAAGTATATGGACGTCGCCATGGCGGAGCTGACAGCCATCACCGGTCAGCGTCCGCTCCTTAAGAGGGCGAAGAAATCAGTTGCAGGGTTCAAGCTCCGCCAGGGAATGCCTGTTGCATGCACTGTGACCCTTCGGGGTTCCCGCATGTGGGAGTTTCTCGACCGTCTTGTGAGTCTTGCCCTGCCCAGCATCAAGGACTTCCAGGGCATTTCCCGCAAGGGTTTCGACGGAAGAGGAAACTATAACCTGGGGCTCAGGGAGCAGCTTATTTTCCCCGAGATCAACTATGACAAGGTGATCCGCCCCAGGGGAATGAACGTGTCGATCGTTACATCCGCGAAAACGGATGAGGAAGCCTACGCTCTCCTGAGAGAGATGGGCATGCCGTTCAACCGGTAGGAAAGGGGGATTTTCGAGATGGCAAGAAAGGCAATGAAATTCAAAACGACGCAGCCCCCGAAATTCGCGGTGAGAAAGTATAACAGGTGTCCGCTCTGCGGCCGTGTTCACGGATACATGAGACGTTTCAACATGTGCCGCTGCTGCTTCAGAAAGCTCGCACGCGAGGGAAAAATCCCCGGCGTGGTCAAATCGAGCTGGTAGCGGTGTGGACTGAAGGGGGTTACGAGGAATGTACGTCACCGATCCGATAGCGGATATGCTTGCGCGCATAAGAAATGCAAACATGGTGTACCATGAGAGCGTAGATGTGCCCTCGAGCAAAATGAAGATGGAAATAGCGAGGATTTTGAAAGAGTCAGGCTATATTAAAAATTTCAAGGTCGTCAATGACCCGAAGAAACCCTACAGCACTATCCGGCTGTTCCTCTCCTACGGACCGAACAAAGAGAGGGTCATCCAGGGGCTTCGCAGGATCAGCAAGCCGGGCAGAAGGATCTACGTAGGGCATACGGACCTTCCCAAGGTTATGGGAGGCCTGGGAATCGCGGTCATCTCGACTTCCAGGGGACTGAAGACGGATACCGAGGCAACACAGCTCGGTATCGGCGGCGAAGTTCTCTGCTATGTCTGGTAAAGTGGGGGTGCGCTAGATGTCTCGAATTGGACGCAAGACTATCCCCCTGGGAACCGGAGTTTCGGTCACGGTCCAGGATGGGGAAGTTGCCGTAAAGGGTCCCAAGGGCAGGCTTTCGACTCCCATGGTACCGGGAATCGACGTTGAAGTTGAAAAAGATCATATTACTGTCACCCGCCGGGACGAGGAGAAGCAGACCAAGTCATGGCACGGGATGATGAGAGCGCTCATTGCGAACATGGTGACGGGGGTCACAACAGGGTTCAAAAAGGACCTTGAAATTGTCGGAATAGGATACCGTGCCCAGATGCAGGGGAAAAAGCTCATTCTGAACCTGGGATATTCCAATCCGGTGGAATATGAGGCTCCAGCAGGCGTTGACATTGCTACCGACGGGCCTACCAAGCTTTCCGTCCAGGGAATCGACAAGCAGGCTGTCGGCCAGGTTGCGGCTATCATTCGCGGGTTCCGCGCTCCCGAACCCTACCAGGGCAAAGGGATACGGTATGCCGGTGAGCGGATCATCCGCAAGGCCGGTAAAACCGGTGCGAAGTAATACGAGGTGAAATGACATGAAAATAAAAAGCAGAAGCGTCATGCGCGAAATACGTCACGCCAGGCTTCGCAAAAACGTGTCCGGAACGGCCGCAAAACCAAGGATGGCTGTTTTTCACAGCCTTTCCCATATTTACGTGCAGTTTATCGATGACGAGGCCGGGCATACACTCGCAGCCGCGTCGACGGTTGAACCGTCGGTAAAGGCCTCCCTCAGTGCAACATGCAACATCGAGGCAGCCAGGATGCTGGGAAAGATTGCTGCAGAACGTGCTCTCGCCAAGGGCATCAACGCGGTGGTTTTTGACAGGGGCGGGCACATGTTCCACGGCAAAGTCAAAGCACTGGCTGATTCCGCCCGCGAAGCCGGCCTGAAGTTCTAAGGGAGGCACAGAGGATGATCAGGAAAAAAATAGATGCGAAGGGGATGGAGCTTACAGAGCGCGTTGTCGCTATCAACCGTGTCAGCAAGGTTGTAAAGGGCGGAAAGCGTTTTAAGTTCAGTGTCCTTGTTGTAGTGGGAGACGGTGACCGTTACGTAGGTGTCGGGATGGGCAAGGCCAAGGAAATATCCGAGGCGGTCCGGAAAGGCATAGACAAGGCGGGAAAAAGCCTCGTGGAGCTCAAGAGGATCGGGAACACCATTCCTCATCCCGTGAACGGTATTTTCGGCGCGGCATCAGTTCTTCTGAAGCCCGCGGCACCCGGCACGGGAGTTATCGCGGGAGGGGTCGTCCGGGCCATCATGGAGCTCGGAGGAGTTAAGGACGTCAATGCGAAGGTTATCGGAAGAACCTCCAATCCCATCAATATAGCCTGGGCGACAATACAGGCTATTGAGGAGATGCGGACTCCGGATGAAATACTCAAGCTGAGGGGAAAGAAAACCCCCGAAGCTGTTGGAGACTAGGAGGCTATCTCATGGCAAAGCTTCGAATAACATGGAAGAGGAGTACTATCGGGAGACCGGAGGATCAGAAGCGTACCGTCCGTGCCCTTGGCCTCAGGAAACTCAACCAGACGGTAGAACACGAGGACACACCCCAGATCCGCGGCATGGTCACCAAGGTCAGCCACCTGGTGGAATGTGTCTCAGTAGAGAATTAGGGAGGGAATCTCCATGAGTCTACATGATCTGCACCCTGCTCCCGGTTCCAGGAGAAAAGGCAAGCGTCTCGGCCAGGGACTCGGCAGCGGTACCGGAAAAACAGCAGGAAAGGGCCACAAGGGACAGAAGGCCAGAAGCGGCGGAGGAGTCCGGCCGGGGTTCGAAGGCGGCCAGATGCCCATGATGCGCCGTATTCCAAAGAAAGGTTTCAACAATGCCAGGTTCGCAAAAGAATTTCAGATAGTCAACCTGGAATCGCTCTCTTCTCGCTTTGAGGCCGGGGCAACTGTCGGGTTCGCGGAGATGTACGCCATGCGTCTTGTCCAGAAGGACAACATCCCCGTAAAAGTCCTTGCGAATGGTGAAATTGACAAGGCGCTTACGGTGCAGGCACAGGCGTTCAGCGGACAGGCCAGGGCGAAAATAGAGGCAGCAGGTGGGAAGGCCGAGGTGATCTAGGTGATCGATTCCTTCCGGGATGCCTTCAGACTGCCTGACCTTAAAAGAAGAATCCTTTTCTCCCTCGGAGTTTTGTTCATATTCCGCCTGGGGGCTCACGTCCCGACGCCCGGGATCGATGCCGAGGCCATGTCCCAACTGTTCGATTCGGGCGGTGTGCTTGGATTTCTTGACATATTCGCGGGAGGCGCCCTGAGGCGGTTCAGTATTTTCGCCCTCGGCGTTGCTCCCTACATCAACGCGAGCATCGTGATGCAGCTTCTTGTCGTCATATTCCCGACACTCGAGAAAATGCAGAAAGAGGGGGAAGAAGGCAGAAAAAAGATAGTGCAGTGGACACGCTATTCCGCCGTGCTTTTCGCCCTTGTGCAGGCAGTGGGCATGACCTTCTGGCTTCGCAGCCTGGGTATTTTCAGCGGCCAGCTGTTTGACGGCCTCATTGTGGTCGCAACCGTGACCTCAGGTTCCATAGCCGTGATGTGGCTTGGTGAAGAAATCTCGGATCATGGTATCGGCAACGGTATTTCCCTTCTTATCTTCGGGGGTATTGTAGCCAGGGTTCCTGAAGCCATTATCCAGAGCTGGAGCATGATACGGCTCGGCGAAATGAACTTTCTCGTCCTGCTTATTGCCCTTATCCTCATGGTAGGTGTCATTGCGGGATGTATCGTCCTCCAGGAGGGGCAGAGACGCCTTCCTGTGCAGTATGCAAAAAGAGTGGTAGGAAACAAGGTGTACGGAGGCCAGAGTACGTTTATCCCCCTGAAGGTGAATCAGGCGGGGGTCATCCCCATAATCTTTGCTTCATCCGTGCTGCTGTTTCCCTATTCCATTGCGAAGTTCTTTTCCGGGGATATTGCACTTTTCTTCCAGAGGATTTTCGGGCCCGGAAGCTTCGTTTACACGCTGTTTTACGTGGCGCTCATCGTGTTCTTCAGTTATTTTTATACCGCTGTGGTTTTCAACCCGTCAGATGTGGCGAATAACATGAAAAAATACGGCGGTTTCATTCTCGGCATACGTCCGGGCAAACCAACCTCTGACTTTATCGAAAAAGTCATGAGCAGGATCACTCTCGGCGGCGCTGTATTTCTTGCCGGAGTCGCCCTTGTGCCGAACCTGATGACACAGTTTATGGGCATCACAAGCTTCTATTTCGGAGGAACTGCCGTTCTCATCGTCGTCGGCGTGGCTCTTGACACGGTCCACCAGATCGAGGGACAGCTGCTCATGCGCCATTATGAAGGAATTCTCAAGCGTAAGGACAAAGCCGGCGGACTACTTCGATTTTAAGGAGAGTAAAAATGCGCATAATTCTTCTTGGTTCACCCGGGGCAGGCAAAGGAACACTTGCGGCTGAAATCGACAAGAAATATCCTGTGGCGCACATCTCAACGGGGGATATTTTTCGTGAAAACGTAAAGAATAACACCCCCCTCGGGAAAAAGGCGCAGGCCTACATGGAATCGGGGAAGCTGGTTCCTGACGAAATCGTCATTGAAATGATGGCAAACAGGCTTCGGGAACCCGACTGTGAAAAAGGATTCGTACTGGACGGTTTCCCCCGTACTGTTCCCCAGGCGGAAGCCCTGGAAAAGATCCTTGAAGAGATGGGACTCTCGCTTGACAGGGTCGTTTTCCTTGACGTCGACGAGGAAACCGTGGTAAAGCGCCTTTCCGGAAGAAGAGTGTGCCGGTCATGCGGCGCGATCTACAACATGGAATTTAAGCCTTCTTCCAGGGGAGATATCTGTGAGAAATGCGGAGGAGAACTCTACCAGCGGGATGACGACCGTGAAGATGTCGTCAGGCACAGGCTGAAAGTATTCTATGAACAGACTTCTCCGGTCGTTTGCTATTACGAGGGGAAACATATTTTTTCCCGCATATCCTCGGAGCGTCACGGACATTCCCTGATCGAGGAGTTCGAAATGGCGGTTGGCGCAAAAGAATGATCACACTGAAAAAAGAAAAAGATCTTGTGTTTATGAGAAAAGCAGGGAAGATAGTCGCGGATGTGCTTGACATGATCGCGGAGATCATTCGCCCCGGCCTGACGACCGCCGAAATCGACAGGGCGGCTGATAAATTGATTCGAAAAGCCGGGGCGACCCCCGCCTTCAAGGGATATCGTGTTCCGGGTATTTCAAGGGCGTTTCCGGGTGCCGTGTGTGCCTCGATAAACAAAGAGATCGTCCATGGAATACCAAGCAGCGAGAGACACCTTGAAGAAGGAGACATTATAAGCATAGACGTGGGGGCCCGTTTTTCAGGGTATTTCGGCGATGCTGCATGTACCTACCCAGTCGGGGTCGTAGCCACCGAACGCAAGAAACTGCTCGACGTGACACGGGGCAGCCTTGAGAACGCGCTCTCTGCTGCAAAAGCCGGGAACACTCTCGGGGATATAGGATATGCGGTCGAGAGTTTTGTTTCTCCCCACGGCTACGGATTAGTCCGTGACTATTCCGGCCATGGAATCGGGACCCATTTGCATGAACCTCCCCAGATTCCGAATTATGGCCATCCTGGAAGGGGAATAACTCTCAAAACGGGAATGACTTTGGCCATCGAGCCTATGGTGATGGCCGGCGCGGAAGATGTCGAGGTCGGTCATGACCAGTGGGTGGTCATGACGGTTGACGGCTCCGATGCAGCTCATTTCGAAAGGACGGTTCTCATCCGTGAAGGAGAGCCGGAAGACCTGACCCCATGGACTTGGGCCTGAAAGAGTTTTCCGACGACAGCCTGTGCAGAATCGGTCAAGTTGTTCGATCCAGAAAAGGGAAAGATGTCGGCAGATGGTATGTAGTTGTCGGGGTTTCAGAGAACGGACGAAGGGTTTTTCTTGCGGACGGAGTAAAATTTACCCCCGCGAAACCCAAGGCAAAAAACACGATCCACCTGCAGCGCACCGGATGGCATCTTGACGAAATAGCGCAAAGCATCATGTCGGAGGGAAAAATAGACGCAGGGAGATTTCAGGCTCTTCTGGCGGGCCTTAAACGAAATGAACAGCAGGGAGGATGAAGAAACCGCATGTCCAATAAAGATGATGTCATAGAAGTACGGGGAAAAGTAATCGAACCTCTTCCGAACGCTATGTTCCGGGTTGAGCTTGACAACGGGCACAGGATTCTCGCCCATGTTTCGGGAAAAATGCGGCTTCACTTCATCCGTATTCTTCCGGGCGACAAGGTATTGGTAGAGATCTCCCCTTATGACCTTGCGAGAGGCCGAATAATCTATAGATACAAATAACCGGGGGCGGATTCGGCAGGAGAGGAAACAAAAAATTTAGCTGTCTCCGAGACAAGTGTTTTCTTCTCAACGAATCTGCTGTATAATTTATCGCTTGGTAAAATGCAATTTTTACAGGGACCATATGGTCATCTGTTTTCAGTTCTTTACCAGAGGAGCGTGACACGCATGAAAGTGAAACCGTCGGTTAAGCCGATGTGCGAGTTCTGCCGGGTAATCCGGCGCAAGGGTGTTGTGCGGATCATATGCAGCAGGAATCCGCGCCATAAGCAGAGACAGGGTGCAAGGAGGTAAGGCAGGCCATGGCCCGAATCGCCGGAGTTGACATACCAAGAGAAAAGCGTGTTGAAATCGCGTTGACCTATATTTTCGGAATAGGACTTCCGACGTCAAAGAAGATCATTGAGGCTACCGGAATAAATCCTGACACCAGGGTGAAGGACCTCACAGAGGAAGAGACCCAGAAACTCCGCAGGGAGATAGAAGATCACCACAAGGTCGAAGGAGATCTTCGCAGGGAAGTGTCCATGAATATCAAGAGACTCATGGATATAGGATGCTACCGGGGGCAGAGGCACAAGCTCGGATTGCCGGTCCGCGGACAAAAGACAAAGACGAATGCCCGCACCAGGAAGGGCCCCCGCCGTACTGTCGCGGGCAAAAAGATGGCTACAAAGTAGCCTTCGGCACACAGGAAAACAAGGAGGCTGGATTAAGTGGCCAAACGTACAGTCCGCAAAGGAAAACGTAAGGAAAGAAAGAATATCAGCTATGGTGTTGCCCATATTTATTCAACGTTCAACAACACCATCGTCTGCGTAAGCGACAAGGGCGGAAACATTCTTGCCTGGGCTTCCGGCGGAAATGTGGGCTTCAAGGGAACCAGGAAATCAACTCCTTTTGCAGCCCAGATCGCGGCCTCTCAGGTTGCGAAAGCCGTTCAGGAGCATGGGGTACAGGAGATCGACGTGGTCGTCAAAGGCCCGGGACCCGGACGGGAGTCCGCGATCCGTTCTCTTCAGGCTGCAGGGCTCCAGGTAAACATGATTCGCGACACGACGCCGATTCCGCACAATGGATGCCGTCCTCCAAAGCGGCGGAGAGTGTAGCGAAGGTTAGTCAAGGAGGGTTAATATTTTATGAGCAGATATGTAGGGCCTGCGTGCCGTTTGTGCAAGGCTGAGGGAACCAAGCTCTTCCTCAAGGGCGACCGTTGCTACACCGCAAAATGTGCGATCACTAAAAGTGAAGCCGGTGCCGGATCGAAAATGAAGCGCAGGCGTCCAAGGACCAAGGTCAGTGAATACGGGATCCGTCTCAGGGAGAAGCAGAAGCTTCGCCGTTTCTACGGAATGAACGAGCGGCAGTTCCACAGGATTTATGAGATCGCCAACAAAATGGCCGGCCAGACTGGTCATAATTTTCTGCAGCTTCTTGAGCGCAGACTTGATAATGTTGTCTACAGGCTGGGATTTGCCACGAGCAGAAAACAGGCGAGACAGCTCGTCCTTCACGGCCATTTCCTCGTGAACGGCAGACGGGTAGACATCCCCAGTTTCCTTGTGAGCAGCGGAGATGTTGTGGCTGCCTCGGAAAAGAGCAGGGAAACAGCCCTTCTGAAGGAAAATGCGGAAGTTGCTGCTGCCCGTACTGTTCCCCAGTGGCTTGAGGCAAATACTGAGAAGATTGAGGGAAAGATCATATCGCTTCCGGAGCGGGACCAGATCGACGCACCTGTTACTGAACAGCTTGTTGTCGAGTTTTATGCCAGATAATGGCGTGAAAGGTGTTGGAAACCTTGGAACATATGCGGCCTGAAATCCGAATCGAGGAAAGTACTCCCACCTTTGCCAGGGTTCATATTGAACCCCTTGAGCGGGGATATGGAGCCACCCTTGGAAATTCACTCCGCAGGGTCCTCCTCTCCTCGATCAGAGGGGCGGCGATATCGTCAGTCCGTATCGACGGAGTGCTCCATGAGTTCAGCACCGTCCCTGGTGTTCGCGAGGATGTCATAGAGATTCTGCTGAACCTGAAGCACATCCCGGTACGGTCCTTCAGCAACGAAGTCAGGGTCCTTAACCTGGAAGCCGAAGGCGGCAGGACAGTTACTGCCGCGGATATCCAGCCTGACAGCGAAGTGGAATTCGTAAAGCCGGACGCACACATATGTACAATGGAAGAAGGCGCGAGGCTTTCAATGCAGATATACGTGGAACAGGGAGTTGGGTATGCCTCAATGGAACGTCCGAGGCCTGCCTACCTTCCCGTAGACGCTCTCATGGTCGATGCGATCTTTTCACCGGTGCTGAAGGTGAATTTTGATGTGGAAGCGGCACGCGTCGGCCAACGGACAGACTATGAACGCCTGGTTCTCCAGATCTGGACGAACGGTGTTCACTCTCCTGAATCGACCCTTTGCGAGGCCTCGAAAATACTCAGAGGCTACTTCTCGAACTTCGTTGAGGATATGGAGAAGAACAACCCAGCCGAAAAAAGTGAACAGGCCTCTGCCGAACAGGCTGCCCCGGAATCAGCCTCGGAGCACGCCGCAGGAGAGGATGACCTGCTTTCAAGGCCTGTGCGTGACCTTGAACTGTCCATACGCAGCGAGAACTGCCTCCTCAGGGGAGGAATACATACACTAGGCGACCTCAGGAGCAAGAGCCGTGAGGATCTGCTGAAGATACGGAACCTCGGCAAAATTTCCCTCAAGGAAATCGAGGAAAAAATGGAAAAGCTCGAAGCCATGTTTACAGGCGAAAATAGCGCAACAAAGTCAACTAAGGAGGACTAATTTCCATGAGACATCGTATGGATAGCCGGACGCTCGGCCGGTATGGCAGCCACAGGATGGCCATGCTGTCCAATATGGCGGCCAGCCTTTTCCTTGAAGAAAGCATCAC
>JAAYJB010000323.1 GCA_012523155.1 Synergistaceae bacterium
ACGGCGAGGGTCATTATGGTGTCGTCAGTTGCACGGCTTCTTTGCGTGAAGAGGTCAAAATCCTTTTTCTGGAGGCCTGTGCCCTCGAATCGCGATCCTACAATGTCTCCTATGATTGCTCCCATCATTTTCGTTCACCTCATTTACGGATTTTATAAAAACGGGTGAGAGATCACTGCACACCTCTTCTACGCCCGAAAGTATGCCGGAACCGGGTGTGTACCCCGTGCCATATCTTTTTTTGACCGGCAGCCTGCTACTTCTCCCTGCGTATTCGTATTCGTGCAGAGGGACCTTCCTGCTCAATCACAGTGATTTCGATTCCCTTATCCCTGTCGGTAAACACAGGCCTGTCCGGGAGACGGAAGGCCGCACCCCTGAGAAACGGGATGCCTGGGTCTGCATTCATGAGCTTCACCGGGGCTTTTCCGTGTCTGCACTCGGCGATCCTGTCGTCACAGTACATTACAAGTATTCCTTCACCTGGAAGGGCGATGTCGAATGAGCCTGCCTTCCGCCTGTTTTCGACCAGGTAATAGGTATGCTCCGTAAGGGGGATCTTTACTGCGAGCACAGCGGATGATTTCTCGGAAAGTGGGCCAAGAAGGATCTCCGGAGATTCTCCGGGGTTTATCAGCCGCATCTTTTCCGGGTTGAGCCAGCCGAGACGGATCTTTGTCCACGAGGATATTCCGGGAGGGGGGAGATCGAAGGAAATCATGTGGCACGACATGGGGTCCCAGTATCCCAGATTGATGAGCGCATGCTCCCATCCCGTGTCCCGAGTGGGGTACCGTTCCTGGAGGTCGTGGTCGTACAGGCAGGGGACGACACGCCTGCCGTCCTTCACTCCTCCCCAGACATGGGCGCAGTCGTGAAAGAGGGTGCCCAGGTGTGCCTGGGATGTGAAAATGGCCACTCCTCCGGGGACGATCTGCCCGCTTTTCGTCCTCAGTTCGAGTGTCCGGCTCCAACCCAGCATCCCAGGGTATCCGCAGAGGCCTATCATTCCGTACTCTTTGAACCTGGCGCCGAGGAATACGACGAGAAAGGAATAGCGGCTGAAATCGTGGTCCCTGTCTGCAGCGTCTATGGCATGCTGAATGAGATCGGTCACCCGTGACTTGTCCACCTTCAGGTTGGAGGGTGAGATGGCGTATCTGCTCAACGGCAGGGGCATCTCGTACCAGTCGGTGAGGTCCACTTCCACGGAAGCCTTTCCGTAGGACATATCCTTCACATAATGATCGAGCCTCCTGAACCGCCTGGATATCTCTTCCTTTGCGATCCTCGGATCAAGCCCGGGGAATCTCGTGAGCACCACAAGACCTGTCTTCCTGTCGGGAGACAGTACCGACCATTCATCGGCGGAAAGCATCGCGGGGGATGCTGTCAAGATAGAGAAGAACAGGGCCGCAGCTGCGAAAAACAGAACTCCCCTGAAAAAGGGTTTCATCTTTTCACCACCTCGTATTGGCCTGTCACTGACTTCTGCCCGGAAAACTTCGAAACGGGGTCAAAAAAATTCATTTTCCCTCACCCTACATCTGGAGCGTATCAAGGATCCGGGGCATCCGCTTAACGGGCAGGGAATTATCCGAAAGCCTTGAAAAAACAATCATATTTTTCCGCTTTTGGATAGCACTTACAGTGAGCGCCCTGATCGGGACTTTTTGGAAAAGCACTGCACGGTATTCCTTGAAAGGGCATCCGGGGAATACGGGTTTGCCTTTGGCCTGTGATCCGAGATCTTTCATGTCTTCAGAATTCAGAATGAAAGCATCAGATCCTTCTGGCAAAAGTCGCCCTCAGGATGACAAAATCCCAAGTTGACAAAACAGAAGCAGACAGCATCTGTCGGGTTTTACCGGTTCACCGGGATGTTTTGCCTGCAAGAGCGCAGTAGATCTTCTCCATTCTTTGAAACACGGCATCCCATGTACAGTTTTTCAGCCTTTCTCTCAGTTCACTGGTTGATTCCTGCGAAGGCGGTCCGGCATAGAGGTCCGTCAATACCTCCCGCAGCTTTGAAGCAATATTGATGACGAATTTCGATTCGTTTCCGGGAACTATAGTATCAGTTCCTTGAAGGGGAGGACAGGGAATCAGCCGGAGCCATTCGTCTCCTGCGATCCCGAGTATGTCCCTGACTCCGGGCAGGTCGGTGGCAAGGCAGAAGCATCCTGAGGCCAGCGCCTCGGGGAGTACCAGGGGAAGTCCCTCGTACAGAGAGGGAAGGATGAACAGGTTTGCCCCGGACAGGACAGCCGCGAACTCCTCCTGCCTCAGTGGGCCTGCAATAGTTACGCGGTTTCCCAGCTTCCCGGCGAGTTCAATGCATTCGGCCCGTTCGGGGTCCGTTCCTCCTCCTGCAAGAAGCAGCGTCCACGGAAGGTCGGTGATGGAAGCGAATGCACGGAGCATCCAGGGTACCCCCTTTGCCCGGCTCAGCTTTCCACCGTAGACGATCGCCGGTATAACCGCCTGTTTCTTTCCGGGAACAAACAGTTCGTTCCTGTATCCGGCACCGATGACGGAGATCCGTTCAGCAGGAATTCCATAGAGCTGCCCGATCTCCTCCGCCTGCTCTGAATACAGTGCAAATACTGCGTCAAGACGTGAGCATCCGGAGAGAACGTCCTTCCTGAACCTGGGGCAGGCCCGTATCTGCCGCAGGTCAGTGCCGTGGCATGTGGCAACCGTGGGGATGGCGGGAAAGGTGCGGCGGGCGAGGGACGTGAGGAGCCAGAGGTGGTTTGAATGGATGACATCAGGACGGAATTGTTCTGTCGAATCAAGGATCGCCGTCCTGAAGACATCATTATAAGAAGAGAGCTGTCGGTCGGTCAGGTCGGAGAACCTCATGGACGGATAGGGCATGACGTCGCTCATACCGGGTATCGGGAAGGGAAGGTCTCCTCCACCAAAGGTAACGAACCGGGTCCTGAGAT
>JAAYJB010000048.1 GCA_012523155.1 Synergistaceae bacterium
TGGTGTTCTCGTGGCCGCCGTTGGGGTAGAACGCCCCGCCGGGGACGAAGGCCACCTTCTTTTCCAGGGCTTTCATGAAGAGATCCCTGCCGCTGACCTTTTCGGGCATTTCAGCCCAGGTGAAGAGACCGCCCTCCGGCCTGGTGAACGTCACTTCGGAGGGGAATGCTTCGTCCATGGTCCGGATCATGACGTCCCGCCGCTCACGGTAGACCGAGACAAGCGTGCGGACATGCTCCTCGATGTCGTTCTCCGACAGGTAGGCGTCGATCTCGTACTGGCTGAGGGTGGAGGTGTGGAGGTCAGCGGCCTGCTTGAGGTTGCAGAAGCTCTCGAGGAATGCGGGCTCGCCGCAGACCCAGGCAACCCGGAGGCCGGGGCAGAAGATCTTGGAGAAGGTTCCCAGCACAACCACCTGTCCCTTCCTGTCCAGAGATTTCAGGGAGGGGGGCGTCGTTCCCTCGAACCGGAGTTCGCCGTAGGGATTGTCCTCCACCACGAGGATGTCGTATTTTGAAACGGCCTCCATGAAGGCCTTCCGCCGTTCGAGGGACCAGGTCTTTCCGGAGGGGTTCTGGAAATCGGGGATCACGTAGATGAGCTTGGCCCGCTTCTCTTCGGCCAGGGCCTTCTCCAGGTCGGCGATCACCATTCCCTCCCCGTCCGTCGCCACTTCCCTGTAGGCAGGAAGGCATGCGTTGAACGCAGAAAGCGCCCCCAGGTAGGTGGGGCTTTCGCAGAGGATGCAGTCACCTTCGTCCACGTACATCTTGGCGAGAATGTCCAGAGACTGCTGGGATCCCGTGGTGATCACGATATTCTCCGCCTTGAGGGAGGTCTTCAGGTTTTTGTTGGTCCTCGCGGCGATCTTCTCCCGAAGAGGCAGGTGCCCCTCCGTGGAGGAATACTGGAGCGCCCGTTTCCCATGCTCGTCCAGCACGCGGACGGCGATTTTTTTCATGGGCTCCACGGGGAAGAGCTCCGGAGCCGGCAGGCCGCCGGCGAAGGAGATCACCTCGGGGTTGGCGGCAAGGCGAAGAATTGGCGTGAGATCGGACTCCTGGAAGCGGACCATCCGCCGGGCAAATTGTTTGTTCATGGAAAAGCCTCCTGTCGAATTGAATGGTTAGTGGGCATTATACCCTGATGTCTTTTACCGGAAAAGCTTTATATTTCAATCGAGTAGGAGGGGGCGGCTAGCCCCCGTCCTCTCACACCACCGTACGTACCGTTCGGTATACGGCGGTTCGGAAACTTTCACAAAGTTTGGAGTATACTTCCTTCAGGCTCACGAGCCCTTGGTTCGCCCAGTAGGCATTATCAAGGGCTTTGTTTATTTGCGGTGTGGCGCTTTTCCTCCAGTATCCTTTTCGTGACCCGGCCAGCTTCCTCGCTTCTTCGTCCGCTATTCCAAGGCTGCGCAGCCTGCTGTAGACTGTGCGGGAACGTTTCCATTCCTTCAGCCGGCATGCCCTGAGTCTGCGCCGTATCCACTGGTCAAGGGTGTTGGGGATACTGGGGGTTTCGCTGAGGCGGTAGTAGGTCATCCATCCGCGGAGATACCGGTTGAGCCGCTCGAGTCGGTTTTCCATGGAGATTCCCCTGTTTCGGTTCGTGAGTTCTCGGATTTTCTCCTTGAACCGTTCACGGCTCTTCCAGGATATGGCGATGCATATCTTTCCCATTCGCTTCATCAGCGTGAATCCGAGGAATTTCCTCCTGTTCGCGCGGTCCACCCCGCTTTTCTGTTCGTTCACTTTCAGCCTGAGCTTCTTTTCGAGGAATTCTCTGACATTCGCCATGACCCGTTCTCCCGCCCGGCGGCTCCTGACGTAGATGTTGCAGTCGTCGGCATATCGGACGTATTTGTGACCCCGTTTGTCCAGCTCTTTGTCCAGTGCATCCAGCAGGATGTTCGCCAGCAAGGGCGACAGGGGGCCTCCCTGGGGAGTCCCTTCTTCCGTGGATACTTTGACGCCGTTCACGAGTACTCCCGCCCTGAGAAACGCCCGGATGACTTTCAGCACTCTTTTGTCGTGGACGTGGTAGGCTATTCGGTACATGAGGATGTCATGGTTGACCCTGTCGAAGTATTTCTCGATGTCCAGGTCCACTACCCATTCGTTCCCCTCTTCCACATACCCTTTGGCTGTCCGTACCGCTCCGTGAGCGCTTCGTCCGGGGCGGAACCCCCAGCTTCCATCGCTGAATAGTTCCTCATAGATGGGTGTCAGGACCTGGAGGATCATTTGCTGGATATGCCGGTCCTGTACTGTGGGTATTCCGAGCTTCCGCTCTCCCCCGTCCGGCTTGGGGATAGCGACCTGCCTTACGGGAGATGGCCTGTATCTGCCGCTCCTCAGGGCTTCTTCTATCTCCTTGTATTTCGTTTTCCAGACCGCAGGGTATTCCTCCACCGTGACTCCGTCTACTCCCGGGGCGCCACGGTTCTTCCGTACGCGCTCCCATGCTTCCAGGACGTTGCTTCGGGTCAGTATCTGTTCCATCAAGCGGCTCGTGTCTTCCATTCCCCGTCTCCATTTCTTCGCCGGTCCCGTCTCCTCAGACACGCCTCCCGGCACTCGGACTCTCCGGGGGGATGCCTTCGGGGATTCACCCTTTCTTCCCTTGTCCGGAGCCTTCCGGAGTTCTTTTCCGGAAGGGTGGCTGTCCTCTGCGTACCTTAGGTCGAGTGTTCCGCGGCGGGTCCCTTCGTTTCCGTTCGGCCCTTCACCTCTGTCGGGCTACTATGACCTCTGCTGACTTCCGACTCCTCTTAATCGCATCTCCCGATGCCGACCTGCCCCTTCCGGGCGAAGAGCCGGATCTCCCCGGGTAAGGTACATGTCTTTCACTCCATGCGGCCGTTCCATTTACTGCGGACATCCTTCGGCGCATGAACTTCGCTTTGTTTTGCAAGCTCGTTCAGATGCCACAGCCTCGAATGGAATTCGTGTACCTCGGCCCGGAGTTTTGCCGCCGGCTTCCTTCAGACCCTGCCTTGCGGCAGGCGCCCTTGCCTTAAGCTAACACCTACTGCGCCTTCGGTGTTCCGGACTTGCACCGTATAGACATGAACCATGCCGGGCGCACAAAAA
>JAAYJB010000324.1 GCA_012523155.1 Synergistaceae bacterium
CCAAGATCTATTCCAACCGCTTTTTTCATGGAAAATTCCTCCCCAAAAATTACTGACCTATGCTGACTAAAGAAATTATAGCGGCTTTTTGTATCTTGTCAAGATTGGTCAGAAATAAATTGCATCTTTTTTGAGGAGGGGGGACGGTGGAGTTTCATCCTGAGCAACAAGAAGGACCAGCCTTTGTTTGTCGTCCTGAGCAAGGCGAAGGACCTGGTTTTGCTTCTAAGGCCTTTCACCCCAGATTCTTCGTCGCCTTCGACTCCTCAGAATGACAGGGTTTGGGTGTCGTCCTGAGCAACGCGAGACCAGCTATCAAAAGTCAAGGGGGTAAACTGAAAAAGTTTGAGAAAAAAATCTGGAAGAATTTGGTCACGATGCAACAAAAGTACCTTGACAGGAAAATACGGGTCCTGAAAAAGCGTACCTCAGATTTGCCCCCATCTATGACGGATCAGAGGTGAGATGTGTAGAAGTGAAGATTCACACCCTGCTGGATTTAGATCAGCCGGGTGGATTCAGTCTCACTTCATAGGGTTTGTTCTCCTTCAATATGGCGAATATGGTGTATATCAGCTTTCTGGCCACAGCGCCGATAGCCGTACCGTAGGCCTTTCCTTCGCTTCGTTTCTTTTCGTAGAACGCCTTGAACACAGGATCGAACCTTGCAGCAACCACGGCCGACATCCAGATGGCCCTTCGAAGATAAGGAGAGCCTCTTTTGGAGAGCCGGTTGTTGGTCCCTGAATAGTTCCCGGACTGCCTGACAGTGGGGTCTATCCCAGCGAAAGCGACAAGTTTCTTCGGATTATCAAACCGGTTGATGTCTCTTATTTCCCCCAGGATAATCGCTCCTGTGACGGGACCTACTCCAGGGATGGTCATGATGACCGAGTTGAGTTTCTTCAACAGCCTGGCCAACAGTTTGTCGATTTTTTCGATCTGCTTTTCCGTGAACTCTATCTGTTCGATGAGGAGTCTGATCTGGAAGGCGAAGGTATTGGCGCACAGCGTCACCCCCACTGAATTGGCCGCCAAGTCTTTGATCTCACCCGCCTTTTCCGTGCCGTGCCGTCCCCTGCTCGCCTTGCTCAGCAAAGCGGCCAGGGATTTTACATCCACTTCAAGAGTCTGTTCGGGCGTTCCGCAGCTCTTTCGGTGAAGAGGGTGTCGTACTCCGGGAAAACCTGGTCCAGAACGGCGATGACCTGGCGCTTGCAGTCTCCGCATATGTCCTTGAGGGATTCCCGGAAACGGGCCAGTTTTTGAAGGGACATGATGTCCTCGTCAGCCAGGTGGGTCTCTGTGAAGTTCCCGAACCGTAGAGTTTCGGCAATGAGGAAACAGTCGATGGAATCCGTCTTTGCCTGCCTGATGTGGAAGTTCCTGAGACTATCGGACTGAATGGGATTGATGACGTGAACCTTGAATCCCTTCTCGTGAAGGAAGGAATATAATGGGATCCAGTAATGCCCCGTGGCTTCCATTCCGATGCTCAGATCATCTCCGGCGGGAACAAAGCGTCCGATGAAGTTCAGCAGCGCGGTGAATCCCTCCCGGTCATTGGAAAATCTCAGGGATTTCCCGACCTTCTTTCCTCCTTCGGTGATGATTCCGGCTTCATGGTTGTTCTTCCCGATGTCGATTCCAAGATACATCATTGGGCTCACTCCGAACAATGGATTTGCAGGTGCCCCTCACACTCCGGCGGCACACAACCTCCTTGGACAGACGAGGAAATCCCGTTGGGGATGCCACATCCAGCTCATTCGTGTAACGCCGCAGGAGGTGAGGCGCCAGTCTCGCGTACGAGGTTTTCCCCCAAAGGATCTACCGGCGACACTCATCCTGCATGCTGACATTATCGCAACTTTTCGAGTTTCTTTCTCCCTCAAGTTACGGCAACATTATTCTAGGA
>JAAYJB010000325.1 GCA_012523155.1 Synergistaceae bacterium
GCTGATGCTCGTCATGATCTGCTACGCCATCGGCGACATAGTGTCCTACAAGACGAAGGCCGTCTTCTCAATGATCTTTGTTACAGGTTTCGTTTTCCTTTTCGGATTCTGGTACGGATTTCCCGAGAACATCTTCCAGGCAACAGGAACTATGGCGTTCGCCGCAGTGAGCCTTCCGATCATTCTTGTCCACATGGGAACGCTCATGAAGCTGAAGGACATCAAGCAGGAGTGGAAAACGGTCATCATCGCATTTGTCGGCCTTGTAGCCCTTTCCATAGGGCTCTTCTTTATTGCCGGCCCCATTCTCGGCCGTGAAATGGCCCTCACTTCCGCCGGTCCCATCTCGGGCGGGATAGTGGCGACCATTATTGTGTCCGAGGCTGCCAAGAAAGTCGGCCTGGAGCATCTCGCCGTCTTCGCTACACTGCTCCTGGTGCTTCAGAACTTTGTCGGCCTGCCTATCGCTTCCCTTTGCCTGAAGTCGGAGACAAAGCGTCTTCTCGCAAAGTTCCGCAGCGGAGAGGCTGAAGAGGCTAAGCCTGCATCTGCCGCAAAGAGCGACCCGGAGGTTCCAAGCATCCGTCTTTTCCCGGCACTGCCCAGGGCGATGCAGACTCCCTTTGTCCTTCTCGCGAAGGTCGCTGTCGTCAGCTGGGTCGCCCTTTTTGCAGCCCAGGAATATAACGCCATGGTGATTTCCGCCGGCTTGCCGTACCTCCAGCTTCACAAGTTCGTCATGACCCTTGTCATGGGCGTCTTGTTCTACGAGACCGGCTTCCTGGAGCACAAGGTGCTTGACAAGGCCAACGCCATGGGATACGCCATGTTCTTCTGCCTTATCTTCATCTGGGTGAGCCTTCCCAAGGCGACCCCCGAACTTGTGCGCTCACTTGTCTTCCCGCTGGTTGTCTGTTTCGGAGTGGCCCTTGTGGGGATCGTCATATCCACGTTCTTCACGTCGAAACTTTTCGGCTATTCGTGGGCAATGGCAACAGCCATAGCGGTGACCTGCCTCTTCGGTTTCCCGGCGACCTTCATCATCACCGACGAGGTCACAAATGCCGGCTGCGCCGATACAAAGGAGAAGGAGTACTGTATGAGCCACCTCCTTCCCAAGATGCTCGTGGGCGGATTTACCACCGTCACCATAGGCTCGGTCGTCGTTGCGGGCTACCTGGGTCAGATAATCGAGACCCTTTCGAAGTAAGAACGGATGAAAAAACAGGCCCTCCCTGTTCGCGGGGAGGACTTTTTTCCCCGGATATTTGCAGGTGCCTGTTGATGGCGAAGGTAAAAAGAACTATCATACGAACGTTTCCGGGACCAAAAAGATCATTGAAAAAAAGGGGGATTCCGGCATGAGTGCAAGAAAAAAAAGTGCGGCCCTTCTTTCGGGTGTTTTTCTCCTGGCATTGCTTCTGCTTCCCGCCTGCGGGGATCCAGGACCCGGCCTCTCCGTCGTCGGGGGTGAGCCCGTCCTATACGGCTGTGGTGAGGACCGGGTAACGGCCAGGTACTACAGCCTCTCCGATGAAAGCCTCCGTTTCGTCAAGATCCTGTTCCCCGACGGAAGGGAGTACACCCTTCCACAGGCGGTCTCGGCCTCGGGGGCGAGATACACCGACGACATGGAACTTCTCTGGTGGGTCAAGGGAGATTCCGCCTACGTGGAAATGAGGGATGCCCAGGGAGAGTGGAAGGTCCTGTACCAGGAGTGCAGGGTCATTCCCTGAAGCACGTCGCCGTTCTCTTTGCCCTGAAATTCTGTCCGCACCAGGAAATCCCGAACAGGGAAGATTTTCCGGATCCTCTCTCCCTGTTCAGGATTTTTGTATTCCGTCGATTTTTTCCATCAATTCCTCCCAGGTAGGGATGCCCCGCCAGAGAAGCCTGCCGTCCAATATCCACGTGGGCTCCGCCCGGATATTGAACCGGACGAGATCGAAGAACCACAAGCAGCAGCGGGGATCGTATACGTTGACCTCCAGGGTGTTTCCGTAGGTCTCTTCTATTTTCACCAGCAGCGGTCCTGCCGCCTCACGGGCGGCTGCCTGGGGGAAGGATCTCATTTCCTCTTTCCCGTACAGGAAATTGCTTCAGCACGCCGAGCCCATGGGCTTTTCCATGTAGAGCTTCAGCTTGCGTGGCGCCATGACTTTCACCATCCTTCAGAGATTCTCCGATATAAGGTCGTAATACTCAACGGAACGGTACTGGCTGTAGTTTTTCCCCCGGACGTTTATAGCCTCGGGGGGACAGAAAGCCATGCACCGCTGGCACGAAACGCAGTGGTCCTGAAATTCGGGGAATTCCGCCATGCGGATGTTCTTCACGGGGCAGAGACGCGCGCATTTTCCGCACTGGATGCACCGGGATCTGTCCACGTCAAGGGGGAACTTCCTGTGCATAAGGCGCCAGGGGAATGCTTTTCGCGAAAGGCTGTACAGAAGGGGCCACAGGACCGTTCCTCTCTTCCATCCCGCTTCCCCTTCGAGGAGCCCTGCGGCGAACTTCGCGGCTTCCATTTTCATGGATTCCGTCTTTTCCCGGTTTTCCTCCTCCGGAATGGAGGTGTTGGCGTAATTCGAGGGCATGACAAAATCACGTGCCCCCAGCGGGCTGTAGTTTTTTTGCTCAAGCAGACGTTTCACCGCCGGGCGCAGTGCTCCGGAGGCTCCACCCATGGTGGATACCAGGAATGCCCCCCGCTCGTCTCCGTCCGGAAGAGCCTCGAGAAACTCCCACACGAAGGGATATGTTGAGAACATTGCCGCAGGAACAGCAATTCCCAGCGCTGTACCTTCCGGAAGAGGGACAAATCCCTTTTCGATCCTTCGGATCCGGACGGTCTTTCCACCCTTCCGCAGTTCTTCCGCTACCGCTCTTGCCGCAAGCAGGGTGTTTCCGGTTCCGCTGAAGAAATAAAAGTCGACGGCGTTTTCTTTCATGATGTCCCAACATGCCTCCTTCGCGAATAGGAATCTGGAGGTCATTGTATCAGGCGGAGGGCTCCGGGGCATGGAAAACTTTTTTCCGAGAAAAGAAGGGGCCGTTAGTGTAAAATAAAACCGGTAAAAAGAAACGGGAGGTGGAGTACTTGAAACTTTTGGAAGCGGTTCTGGTTGCATCCCTTGTGTTTTTCTCAGGAAAGGCGTTCGCGGCGGAGATTCCCGCCCTCGA
>JAAYJB010000049.1 GCA_012523155.1 Synergistaceae bacterium
CCGGGCGCTTCCGGAACGGCATCCGGAGAGGCGGGAACGTCAGTGACTGCCGGAACACCGGCGTCACCGGAAACAACATCCTGTGAGACAGGGGCTTCCTTTTTTTCTTCCGGTTTCGGGAAAAGAGTTGGATCGAGGATGACGATATTCGTCCTCTCCCGGAGCCCTTTGAAAAATTCCGCCTGGCCTTCCCGTAATTTTTCTTCTGTAAGGACCGCTTTTACATCACCGCTGACCTCATCGAAAGAGCTGGTTTTCTCTTCAACCTTCTCACGCTTTACAGCAATGAGGATATCGTTGCTTGCCAGTTCTATAGCGGGGCTCGGCTTGTTGATCTCAAGTCCCGAAAGAGATGCAAGCTTGTCCCGGAAACCGCTTTCCGGCACGAATACGGGACCTGAGGCAGGCGTTTTTTCGATGATATCCGTGGAGACAACTGCACCCACAGCATCCTTGAATTCTTTACCCTCGCCCATGGCGGCAAGAATCTTTTCAGCCTCGCCGGAGCTTTTCACACGGATGAAATCCATTGTGTAGCCTGCAGGCGAATGGAAGAAAAGCTGCTTCATTTTCTCGTAAAATTCTTTCGCCTCTTCATCGCTCACTTCAGCCTTGCCTACGGCCTTTTCCATGAGCTTCATCTGGACGACCTGGGCAGCCATGTTTTTTCTGAAATCCGACATCTTTATGCCTGACTGGTCCAGATACTGCATGAAGGCTTCCTTCGTGGGGAACTGATCGCTCACTTCCTTCACGGCAGCATTTATCTCTTCATCCGAAGCTGACATGCCTGACTCGGCGGCTTCCTTCTCGAGCCGTGAGGCAAGGGCTATGTTCTCAAGGGCAGCCTGGTACAGCCCGGGAATGTCCGCGGAAGTGATATCGCGCACATTTGCCCGTTCGACGTAATTGCGGAGCTGCTGCTCGAGCACTGAACGCATCACTGTTTTGCCGTCTATTTCTGCGACCGCATAATCCTCGCCTCCGGAGGAATTTCCGCGGGGGCTGTTGAAACCGTACATTCCGAATATGGACAGAACAAACAGAACGACGATGGCGATCATGATCCAGCGTACCTGAGATCTCAGGGTTCTCATCAACAAGGGACATCTTCCTCTCTTTCTGATTTCCGGACTCCAATGGCGTATTGTACCACAGAAGAAAAGGTTGGGGCTCTACACCTCGGAGAGATTTTTCCCTCTCTTCGACTCCACTTTCAGCGGGACTGAAAGGCTCACAGTCTTTTCCATTATCCGCCCCAGGGCCTGTTCCACGTCCCCGGCGGCCGCCCCAGGGCACTCGCAGACCAGGGAGTCGTGGACCTGCAGGACGAGGCGGACATCACCAGAAGATGGGAACTCTTTGGCAAAGTCGACCATTGCCTTCCGTGCGATATCCGCGGCCGTTCCCTGTATGGGGGTATTGACCGCTACCCGCCGGAGCGCATCACGGTCCCTCGGGCTCACGGACACTTCGTCGAGGGGACGGATCCTGCCTGAGAGGGTTTTCGCGTACCCTCGCTTTTTCGCATCCTCGTAACTTTCCTCAAGATACTCCCGTACCCCGGGAAGAGCTTCGAAATATTTCCTGATGATGTCCGAGGCCTCCTGCCGTCCTATCCCCAGGCGCTGGGCGAGCCCAAATGAACTCATCCCATAGAGGAGGCCGAAGTTGATCATCTTCGCCACCCTTCGGAGTTCAGAGGTCACGAGCCCCGCCTGGACGCCGAAAACCCACGATGCGGTCTCGGTGTGAATATCCCTGCCTGCAGAGAACGCGTCCCGAAGGCGGCTATCGCCGCAGAGGTGTGCCAGGACCCTGAGCTCTATCTGGGAATAGTCGGCCGCAACGAATACATTCCCTTTTTTGCAGGGAAGGAGCCCTTCCTTTATTCTTCTTGACCACTCTCCGTAGGACGGCAGGTTCTGAAGATTGGGGTCTCTGCTGCTGAGCCTGCCCGTTCCGGTGACTGCAGGTTCAAAAATTCCGTGGATGGTCCCCTCTCCGCCCTGCGCCGATTTCACTAGGGGCTGCACAAAACCCGAAAGCATTTTTGAAAGCTCTCGGAATTCGATAAGAAGGTTCGGGACTTCATCAAAGGGTTTCCCAAGGGCGGAAAGCCCCTCGAGAACGGATATGTCCGTGGAATAGCCCGTTTTCGTCTTCTTCCCGGCGGGAAGGTCCAGTTTTTCGAAAAGAAGCCATGCAACCTGTTTTGGAGAGTTCAGGTTGATCTTTTCCCCTGCCCTTCCGGCGATCTCTTCTTCTATTTCCGCCAGGCGCGATGAAAGGTCCTCTTCAAGTTCCCCGAACGCGGAAATACTGCATCCGATGCCGTGCTTTTCCATGTCCACGAGAACGGGAATTAGACGGATATCCGTTTCGGACATCAGGAGCTCCAGCCCTTCGTACTCCCCAATGTGCCGGGAGAGCAGGCCGTACTCCTCACGCAGCAGGGAGGCACGGTCTCCGGGATCCGCTGCTGAGAAATCGGGTATCAGGGCTTCGGCATCATGCACTTTCCCGTCAGGGTGAAGGAGGTAATGGGCGGTTTTGAAATCCTTCACCCGTTCAGGCGGAAGAAAACCTGTTCCGAGACATGCGGCAGCCGTTTTATAGTCGGGAAGAAGGACCGGTCCGCTGCGGTGCCGCTTCAGAAGAGCCGCGGCCTCTTCCGGAGAAGAGCCAGAATGAACTGTCTCTCCGTCTGCGAGGATGAATTCCCTGAGCTCAAGGGAGAGCGGGTATTTCCCCCCGATGAGGGGAAGGAAAACCGCCCCGGAAGTGCCTGCACTGTTCTCCGCAGCGCTCCGGGAAGCTCCTCCGGCCCTGCCGCTTTTCTCCCAGTTCGAAAGCGTCGTTTTGCCCTGGGGCGCTTTTCCCGGTGTCATTTTTTCGGCAATCTTCTGCAGCCCCAGGAACCGGCATTTTTCAAGGAACTGGTCAAGCTTGGGTTCGCCAGGGCGGAACACCTTGAGATCTTCCTCCGTTTCACACAAAAGGACGGTCAATTCCCTGCTCCTGAAGGCCTGCTCCCTGTTTTCCTCGAATTTTTTCCGCAGTCCGGGCTTCAGTGTTTCGATATTTTCATAAATCCCCTGCAGGCTTCCGAAATCCGCCAGTAGTTTTTTGGCAGTTTTTTCACCTACGCCGGGAACTCCGGGGACATTGTCAGCCGAATCTCCCAGAAGGGCGAGATAATCGGTCATGGCTGAGGGAGGGAAACCGAATTCCTCGAGAAATGATTTTTCATCCATCATTTTGAAGGAAGTGATCCCCTTCCCAGGGCGCAGCACTGAGAGCCCCGGTCCAAGTACCTGGAGTATGTCTTTGTCCGAGGAAAGGATCATTGTTTCTATTTTCTCCCCTGCCGCAGTACACGCCACCGAAGCAAGGACATCGTCAGCTTCCACGCCCGGCCTCATGACAACAGGAATTCCGAGAAGTTCAAGAAGCTCGGTTATAATAGGTACCTGGGTTTTCAGATCAGGAGGGGTGGGCTTGCGCTTTGCCTTGTATTCCGCATAGGCTTCATGGCGAAACGTCGGGCCTGGGGCGTCAAATACGACTCCGCACATGTCCGGCTGCCATTCCTCCCTTACTTTCTGAAACATATTGAAAAAGCCGACGACGGCGTTAGTCGGAGTCCCGTCAGGCCCGGTGAGTTCGGGGAGGGCGTAGAATGCCCGGAACACGAGACCGTGCCCGTCGATGAGAAGCAGTTTTTTCCCCTCCATGGGGATCACATCCTTTTTTTCTTTTTTGGCCCTTTTATCGTTCTGACTGGGTTATAATAACCCATTGTCGGGATTCATGCACAAGAAGATCCAGCATATACAACGCCAGGGAGGAACGAACATGAATGATTCAGTACGGGTGCGATTCGCTCCAAGCCCCACGGGCGCTCTTCATATAGGAGGCGGCCATACCGCCCTTTTCAACTGGTTATGGGCGCGGCACACCGGGGGCAGATTTATCCTCAGGATAGAGGATACGGACCGCGAACGTTCCACAAAAGAATACGAGGAAACCATCATGTCAGGTATGAGGTGGCTGGGGCTCGACTGGGACGAAGGACCTGATGCCGGCGGGGATCACGGCCCGTACAGGCAGTCGGAGCGTCTTCATCTTTACCATGAATACGCCGACAGGCTCGTGGAGGAAGGCAAGGCATACCGTGAGGGGGAAGCGGTAATTTTCAGGACACCCCAGGGTGTGAGGCTCGCCTTTGATGATATGGTATACGGACACATCGAGATGATGAGCGACACGCTCAAAGATACCGTCCTGCTGAAAAGCGACGGGATGCCGACATACAACTATGCCGTGGTTATCGATGACCATACCATGGGAATAAGCCACGTCATACGAGGAGAGGACCATATCTCAAACACTCCTAAGCAGCTCCTTGTATATGACGCTCTCGGGTGGGAATACCCGGTTTTTGCCCATCTGCCAATGATACTGGGAAAAGACAAGAAGAAGCTTTCAAAACGCCACGGGGCTACAAGCGTCTATGAATACAGGGATATGGGATACATGCCGGACGCAGTATTCAACTTCCTTGCCCTTCTCGGATGGTCGGCGGGTGAAAACAACGAAATTTTCTCACGGGATGAAGCAGCTGAACTTTTTGAACTAACACGAGTAACCCGGCGAGCGGCTGTCTTCGATATGGAGAAGCTGAACTTCATCAACCAGGAGCATCTGAAGCGGCTCGATCCCTATACCCGCCTGGACCTCGTTGAACCCTTCTGGAGAGAAATGGGACTTCCCGTGGACAGCCATTCGAGGGAGTATCTCGCCCAGTCCCTTGTCGTCCTCGCCGGCAGAGGACAGACAGCAAAAGAGGCAGCAGGGTATTCGGATTATTTCCTGACCTTCGAGACGGTAAAAGGACGCTACGATGCTTCTGACGTAAGTGAAGAGCACAAGGAACTCCTTCGGAGATTTTACGGGGAACTCCTGGCCGTTCCTGAATGGAAGGCATCAGTTCTTGAAGATTTCACAAGGGAATGGAGCGCACGGGAATCGGTAAAAATGAAGGACATAGCCATGCCGCTCCGAATGGGCATTACCGGGATGAAAGTCAGCCCGGGTATATTCGAGGTAGCCGAACACCTGGGCCGGGAAGAGACCAGGAAACGGCTCGCCTTCTTCGGTTTTGTGAATGCTTAGGGAATAGTGTCCACCAGAAAAGCGGGGCCCTAAGGCCCCGCTTTTTCATCTGTGACATTTCACCGGTATATTTACCCCGGTCTGCTGTGCCTTTTTCCGCTCAGGGGTTCACCCGTCTATCTCCACTGCCTCGATTGCATTCACTGGGCAGTTTTCCGCGCACTTTCCGCATCCGACGCATGCCGACTCATCGATAACGTGAGGTTCCTTCACCTTTCCGGTGATGCAGTTGACCGGACAGTTCCGCGCACACTTTGTGCATCCGATGCACTTGTCCGACATGATGCGGTACACGGTTTTCTTCTTCGGGGCTGCCCCGCCTTCCGCACCTTTCTTCGGCTCTGGTTTTCCTGTATCTGTCGTGATCTGTGCCTTTCTGTCGTAGGATGAGATGAGGTACTCTGACGACATTGTAAGACATTTTACCGGGCAGATTTCAGTGCACTGGGCGCAGAAACAGCAACGGTCATTGTGGATCTGTATCTTTTTCTCATCGGGCAGATACTCCGTGGCATTGGCGGGGCACACTTTGATGCAAAGCTTGCATCCGATGCATGCCGACTTGTCGTAGTTCAGCCTTCCACGAAACCGATCCTCCACGGGTACAGCGGGATTGAGGTCGATTTTACCCTCTTCCGCAGCCTTGAGTGCGTCTGACAACGAATCAGGCATGGACGCAACAGGGAAAGGGTTGGTAAATGTTTTTTCGTATATCTGCCGGAGCAGTTGAAGCGCCATCCGGTTCAGCATGATTTCCTCTCCCCCTTTCTACATCACTAGATCCAGGGAGGCAAGGATCATTCCCGCAATGGAAAGACCCGCCACCTTGATAAGGTAGAATTCCGACGCCTGCCATATCTTGAACCTGCCGAAAGCCGTCCTCATGAATGTCACGAAGAGGATCTGGACCACGAAGACCTTCACCCAGAACCAGAAGAAGTCTAAGGCAAACAGGAATATGCTTCCCAGCCCGAGGGCTCCGCCGAGCGACCAGGGAAGGAACAGTGCGACGATGATCGCCGACATTGCAGTGGCCCGAAGGGCGAATGTGATCTTGAACATGGCCAGGTTCGTGCCGGAGTACTCGATGATCAGCCCTTCAAGAATCTCGGTTTTCGCTTCGGGTATATCCATGGGTCCCTTGCCTGTTTCTCCCGGGACAACCAGCACAAGAGCAAGGAAAAGGCAAAGTATCCCGAGGAATCCCACCTTCCCCATCGCACCCCAGACAGACATGCCCGCAAAGGTCTCAAGGCTGAACGGCTCTCCCGGCATTCCGGTACGGTACGCCACGTGGGCAAGGGTTGCAACCACCACCGCAAGGGGCAGTTCATAGCTCATCATCAGTATGAGTTCACGCTGGGCGCCTACGTTCGCAATGGGGTTACCGCTGGCGAATCCTCCAACTGCCATGGCCACACCCGAAAGGCCGAGGAGATAGATGACGAGTATGAGGTCTCCTTCACTGCCCAGAACAGGTGGCAGCGATCCTACGGGTATATAGAGGAAAACGAGAAGCATGGCGGCAACAGCCAGCCATGGCGCACCGTTGTAAGCCCAGGGCACCGCCCTGCGGGGAACGATGTTCTCCTTGCCGAGCAGTTTCAGCAGGTCGAGAAAAGGCTGAAGGAGGGGCGGGCCGAGCCTGCGCTGCATCCGAGCGTGCACGATCCTGTCGGCGCCGTCGAAAAGAAGTGCAAGGACAGCGACGAGGAGCATAAGTGCGGTTCCTGCTATGAGGCGCATGATAAGGCTAATTACGATCATTCTGCATCAGCCTCCTTGTTTTTTCCCTGCATTTTTCCAGGAGTTCGGTGCGGGTCACGACTTTCTGGTCCCCGCTTGATGCGTCGGTCACAAGCATGCGCTCCATGCATGAAATGCAGGGGTCGATGCTGTTGATGATAAGCGGCGCGTCAGCAAGTTCATTGTCCTTGAACATAAGCGGCCATGAGACAGCGTTGGAGTAAGTGGGGGCACGGACTTTCCACCACGTAACATTTTCGTCTCCTCCGTCGAGGTGGACAACATGGGTATCATCTCCGCGCGGCGCTTCAATGGAAGACATCCCTGTCCCTTCCGCTTTTTTCAGGTAGGCGAGGACCTTGTTGAGGTTCTTCTCCCACATGATGTCCCCTTCAGGGAGACCTTCCATGACCTTTTCGATTATGTCTAGGGACTGGTAGACTTCGTGTACCCTGACAAGGAAACGGTCAAACACGTCTCCGTAGGCCTTTCCGTAGTAATCCTGCGGCACCACGGCCTTGACACCGAAATCCACGTAGGCTTCGTAGGGAGAGCTCTCCCGGAGGTCTGCCCGGACACCGCTGGCTCTTACTGTGGGTCCGACGGCGCTGTGTGCTATGGCTTCCTCGTAGGTAAGAACACCCACGTCCCGGAGCCTTGCCTTCGCGATGGGATCGGCAGTAACGACATCGTAAAAGGGAGAGAACTCTCTCTTATAGTACTTGACCATGTCCTTTACAGTCTTCGAAAGTTCCGCCGTTACATCCCACCTGACGCCGCCTACTGTTGCAACTCCATAATTGACCCTGTTTCCTGAGAGCACTTCCAGCACGTCCATGACCCGTTCTCTCAGGACCATCCCGAGGTGAAAAGCCGAGTCGAAGCCTATGGTGTAGCAGGCGACCCCAGCCCACAGCATGTGAGAGTGAAGACGTTCGAGTTCCAGAACGAGTGCCCGGATATACTGTGCTCTCGGCGGAACAGGAATGGATGCGGCATCCTCCACGGCGCGCAGGAAACAGACGACGTGGGCAAAAGAGCAGATGCCGCAGATCCGTTCGGAGAGGTAGATGACCTGGATGGGATTGCGGTCCCGGGCCATGAACTCTATGCCCCTGTGTATAGCCCCGGGGCGTACGGTGGCGCCGACGATTTTTTCTCCCTCAAGGTCAAGCCACGCCGTTATGGGCTCTTTCAGACCGACATGTACAGGACCGATGGGAACCTTGTATTTTTTCTCCATTTACATGATCCTCCTAAGAAAGCTCCCGCACATCTCCGGCGGAAGGGCCGGCCTCATCCCTGCGCCAGGGTTTTATGCTTTCGTTCCAGTTCTCTGGCAGGAAGACAAGAGCCTTATTGGGAAGGCCGTCGAAATCGACGCCGAACATTTCCCGGGTTTCTCTCTCGCTGTACTCCACTCCTGGAATCCTTGAAAAGAGCGAAGGCATGACGAGATCTTTTTTATCCACGGGAACAGATACATTGACCCCGATACGTTTTCCCCGCCCCGCGACCTGGAAAAGGGTGAAGTGGTAGTAGAGCGTGACCACGTCCCCGTCGTCATTTCCCGAGATCACATGAAACTGGGGAAAATCAAATTCCGCAAGCGTATCGACGAGGTTAAGAAATTCCTCTTTCGGCACGGAAAGCCAGGCATCGTAAAATCCGACCCGGTCTTCCTTTCCGCCTTTTCTTTCCCTGAGCTCTGCAGATACAGCATCGCCGAAAACTTCACGGATCCTGGAGAGGACTTCTTCCGGTGTCTTCGCTGACCTGACGTTATCCACAGGTTTCTTCGGAAAACTCATGACTGCTGTTCACCCGCTTTCTTTAGGTCCTCTCTCAGCCGTTCAAGCTTCAGAACAGCCTTGGCGACTCCTTCTATGATCGCCTCCGGACGAGGGGGGCATCCGTGGACATAGACATCCACAGGAATGATGCGGTCGATCGGGCCGTCGAGATTATAGGATTTATAGAACACGTCGCCGGAAGCCCCGCAGTTGCCCACAGCCACTACTGCCTTCGGGTCGGGCATCTGGTTGTAGATCCTCCTGAGCCTGTTCGTCATGTATTTCGTAACAGGGCCCGTTACGATGAGTACATCCGCATGCCGCGGCGTACCGACGAGTTTCATCCCCAACCGCTCAATATCATACCTCGGGCTGATCGTCGCAACGATCTCGATGTCGCATCCGTTGCACGAGCCTGAATTGCAGGTGGTGACCCACAGCGATTTCGGCAGGATCTCAAGGTATTTCTCCAGCTTCATCATCGGGATCCCCTCCTAAACCAGTAGGATGAACACGGCGAGAAAAGCAACGGCAATGACATAATAACCGACTATGTCCGTCGCGATCCCGGTGTGCATTCCAAGAAGGCCTTTATAGAAAGGCTCAAGTGCTTTCCTGAATCCCCAGTACGCAGAAGACGCGGGAACTGTAATATCCTCACCGTCTTCAGGGACTTCGTTGCCCGACCAGTAAATTTCATCCTGATCCGTTCCCTTTTTATAGTCCGAACGCCCCTGTGAGCGAAGCCAAAGGGTGAAGAACGCGGCGATAAAGAAGAAGAGGATCCACGCGCTTGCGTCCCAGTATCCGAACCCTGTGTAGACCTTACCCCACATTACATTCCACCTCCCAGGATTGCGCCGATATATCCGCTCTGGTCAACGAGGGCCCTTGCCGCGGGCTCGACGAGGGTGGAAAGGGTCCATGACGGGAAGAGGCTTGCTCCAAGGATGGCTGCAGTAAGCACAACCATTCCGATAAGCATGGCAGCCGGTACTTCCTGGACTTTTGCCAGTGAACTTTTCTCGGGGCCGAGGAAAGCCGTCTGGAAGACCTTAACGAAAGATGCCAGCGTGAGGACGGAGGTCACCAGGGCCACGACCGCGAGAAATGGATGCACGGCGAAGGATGATTCGTAGATCAGCAGCTTGGATACAAAACCGTTGAAGGGAGGAAGGCCGGAGATCGCCGCCGCCGCTATGACAAACATGAACGTGGTGTACGGCATCCTCCTTGCCAATCCGCCCATTTCGTTGAGGTCCTTTTTCCCGGTGGCGTAATAGATCGCTCCGGCGGTAAGGAAGAGGAGCGCCTTGTACATGGTGTAGTTGAAAATGTGGAATACTCCGCCTTTAATGGCGGTAAAGCCGTAGTCCGCCATTGCCCTGGCATCATCCAGTACGAGAAGACCGACTCCGAGACCAAGGAGCATGTAGCCTACCTGCGATACGGAATGGTAGCCCATGAGCCGTTTTATCTCATGCTGGACCACGGCCATAGAGACGCCGAAGAACATGGAGGCCAGTCCGAAGACAATTAGCATCCAGGGTATGAAGGAACTTCCCATCGTAGCGCCGTAAATTGAGAAGCACACACGCATCAGGCCGTACAGGGAAGCCTGGCTCACCGCTACGAGCAGGCAGGTGACACCTGTTGGAGCTTCTGCGTATGCATCGGGAAGCCACATGTGCATGGGGAACGTTCCGCATTTCATTGCAAGGGATCCCACGAGGAAGACGAGCACCAATTTTTCCATTGACCCCATTTTCAGAACACTTCCGATGGCAGCCATGTTCAGCATGTTGTATCTTCCGTAGAGCGCACCTGCAGCAATGAGAATGAACATGGAGCCCACCTGGGAGATCAGAGCGTATTTGAAACTCGCCTCGATGGCGGTGGGCTTGTCCCTCCAGAAGGCTATAAGACCGAAGGAGGCTATTGACGAGATCTCGATGAAAATGAAGAAGTTGAAGATATCTCCTGTCACCATCATTCCGATCATCCCGGCGGTGAGGAGGCAGTAAAGGGAAACAAAACGCCCCATGCCGGTGAATCTGTTCATGTAATTCACGGAAAACAATGCACCCGCAAAGGAAACGATGGCGCCGCACAATGCCATAAAGGCGCTGAAGGCGTCAACTTCCAGGATTATCCTTACCGGCAGGGCCATTCCTGATGGCAGCGAGAGATTGAACTTGTCACCGCCCATGACGTAATAGCTGATACCGTTAGCGAGAACGTGGCGCCAGAGCATGAACGCGACAATAAGTGTCAGGAACGAAATCGCCACGAGCAGGATGTTGCGGGCAGTTTTCCCCCCAAGGGAGCATACCGGTGCGATAAATGCGCCGAAGAGAGGAATTATCAGGATCAGCGCGGGAAGATGTTCGTTCCAGTTCATCCTCTCAACCTCCGGATCTCGTCGACGTCTATAGTTCCGTAATGGCGCCAGACGAGCATGATAAGCGACAGAAGCAGTGCCGTTGTTGCAAGTGCTATAACGATCGCGGTCAGGGTCATCGCCTGGGGAGTGGGCATGACCATGGTCGACCCCTCACCGGCGAGGAAGTGTACCGGGATCGTTCCTCCCGTCCGGTACCCCAGTGCAACGAGAAAAATGTTTACTGAGCTCCCGAGAATGCTTACCGCGATGGCGATCTTGATGAGGTTCTTCGTCATGAAAATCCCGAGGAGCCCCATGAGGAAAAGAACTCCTACCACAAAAAAGGGAGCATTACCGATCATGGCCCAATTCCTCCTCCATAGGCCCCTCACGGAAAATCCGGATGCCTCTGAACATGGACAGCACTATCAGCGAAAGGCCGCCCGCCACTTCGATACCGACCGCAATATCCATGAGCGCAATTGTTCCCGACGGGGGTATCACTCCATGACCCGATGCCTGGACCACTTCGTGGGGTATCGCAAGGAAGTTGTAAAAGAAGGAGTTCGGGAAACCCATGATTCCGAGCAGAAAGAAGAGCATTAGCCCGAAGACGAGCAAGGAGTTGAAAATATTCAGCCTGACCCATGACAAAACCTTCTTTCCTCCATATGCAACAAGAAGAAGGCTTATAAAGGTCGCAACCACCGCTCCGCCCTGGAATCCTCCTCCGGGGGTCACATCGCCGTGAATGATGATGGAGGCGCCGAAGATGACCAGGAACCAGGCGAAGATGTCACAGCCTGTCCGTACAACGACTGAAAGCGGCCTCACGGTTTTTTCCTCCCTTCACGGAAGAGGGCGGTAACTGAACAAAGGGCTGTAAAGAGAACCGCCGCTTCTCCTATAGTGTCGAAACCCCTGTAATCAAAAACGATGGAAGTGACCACGTTCTCCGACGAGCGGTCCCTGAGCGCGCTAGCGATGAAATAATCGTCCATGGGCACCGTGCCCGGTTCACCGAAGGGGTGAATATTGTCAACAGCGCCCACCACGAGGGCACCGAGAACAATTGCAGCGACGACAAACAGTGTCTTTTTCATCTCCCGTCACCTCCGTCGCTCTTCTTGA
>JAAYJB010000326.1 GCA_012523155.1 Synergistaceae bacterium
CGCCGGCTTGTCGTCGGTCCGGAGGCCGAGGGCGTGTTCACGCTGCTCAACATAAATTTCTTTCTTATGGGGATCACCATGTCCTGCGTGGGGATCATCGGGGAATATATCGGCCGCATCTACTCTGAAGTCAGAAAACGGCCGAGATACGTTATCAGAAGGGAATGGGACATCAATGACTGATCTGCGGGCAGCCGTCTTCGCCTACAGCGAGGTAGGCTTCGTCTGCCTCAGGGAACTTGTCGAGCGTGGGGTGACCGTTCAGGCCCTTTTCACCTACGAGGACGACCCGAAGGAGGAAATCTGGTTTCCCTCGGCTGCCGGGCTCGCCCGGAGCGCAGGCATCCCCGTCTATACTCCACCCCTTCCAGGCGACGAAGAGTACAGGCTGCTGGCAGATCTGAAGCCCGATGTGATCTTTTCGTTTTATTACCGGTCAATGATAGCCGAACGCTTTCTTGACATACCTCCGAAAGGAGCCTTCAATATACACGGCTCCCTGCTGCCCAGGTATCGGGGCCGGGCCTGCATCAACTGGGCAGTTCTGAACGGCGAAACTGAAACGGGCGCAACGCTCCATCACATGGTCGGGAGAGCGGATGCGGGAGATATAGTGGACCGGGAGAAAGTACCCATTCTCTTCGAGGACACGGCTTTCGACGTGGGGAAAAAGGTGGCGGAGGCAGCTCGTATCCTCGTCGCCCGCAACATAGAACGGATAGCGGAAGGAACTGCTCCCAGAATTCCCCAGAGGGAAGAGGACGCTACGATCTTCGGCAGAAGAACGCCTGCAGACGGGATCATCCCGTGGAACAAGAGCGCTGTTGAAATCTACAACCTTGTTCGGGCGGTCACTCACCCCTTTCCGGGGGCTTTCACATTTCTGGCGGGAAGAAAGCTCTACGTCTGGAAAGCCCTGCCTGAAAAAGACGAACGGAGAGAAACAGAACCGGGGACCATCCTGTCCGTGGTTCCACCGGTCGTACAGGCGGGAGACGGAGCGGTACGCATCCTCAGGGCCCAGTGGGAGGGGGAAGAAGAGCGGGACTGCACCGCACCCGGTTTTTTCCCGGAAAATGGTGTACGTCTCGGCTGACGGAACATGATATACTGCACACCGTGCGGATACGCGCGATAAACACGACGCATTGGGAGGTTTCACAGTGAATATACTGATACTGGGGGCAAATGGATTCATTGGGTCCCACCTCATCGAGGGGGTCCTGAAAAAAACCGACTGGAAAGTCAATGCATTCGATCTTTCCGGAATGAACCTCGAAAAGTTTGAAGAGAACAGGAATTTTTCCTTTACCCAGGGTGACATTTTCACCGCAGACGAGTGGCTGCTGCACGCCATAACTGAATGCGACGCCGTCCTGCCCCTTGCGGGCATAGCCAAGCCGGCCTACTACCTGAGCAAACCCCTTTGGACGTTTGAGCTCGATTTCGAACAGAACCTGAAAATCGTGCGCATGTGCGCTGCGAAGGACAGGCGTGTCATATTCCCCTCCACATCCGAGGTATACGGCATGAGTACAGATACTGTCCTTGACGAGGAAGAGAGTCCTCTCATCGTTGGGCCGATCAACAAGATGCGCTGGATATACAGCTGCGGCAAGCAGATGCTGGACAGGGTGATCGCCGCCTACGGCCAGGAAAAAGGCCTCCGGTACACCCTCTTCCGTCCCTTCAACTGGATAGGTCCCAGGCTCGACACATTCAGGGACGCGGAAGAACGGACTGCCCGCTCCATAACCCAGATGGTCTTCGACATCCTCAGCGGAAGGCCGATCACCCTTGTAAACGGCGGAGAACAGCACCGGAGCTTTACCTATGTATCGGACGGGATCGATGCCCTGCTCGCGATCCTCGCCAATGAGCAGGCAAGCAACGGCAGAATATTCAACATAGGCAACCCCGCCAACAACGCATCCATCAAGGAACTGGCCCACCTGGTCATCGAGACAATGAAGGGAATACCATCCTTCCGTAAAGCGGCCGAGGACGCATCCATCACGATCATGCCCGCCGAACAATACTACGGAAACGGCTATGATGACATGAAGAACCGGGTCCCCTCCATAAAAGCGATAGAAAAGGCCCTCGGCTGGGTTCCGAAAGTTTCCCTCCGCGAAGCAGTTGAGAGAACCATCCACGGCTACGTCGAAGGGTAGGTGACTTTTCTTGCCTGAAACAGTGCTCGTCCTCAAAACAGACGTGGACACCATGAAAGGCTACCGTGAAGGGGTCCCCCGCCTGCTCGAGATTTTCAGGGCGAGGAAAATAAAGGCCTCATTTTTCTTCTCCTTCGGACCTGACAACTCCGGAAAAGCCATCCGGCGTATATTCCGCAAAGGGTTCCTGAAGAAGATGCTCCGGACAAAGGCTCCCTCAACCTACGGGATCACAACGCTTTTCTACGGCACGCTCCTGCCCGCGCCTCTCATCGTCCAGCCTGAACCCGGAATTTTCATACGGGCAGTTGACGAGGGTCATGACTGCGGTATCCACTGCTGGGACCACGTAAAATGGCAGGACAGGCTCAAACGTCTCTCCGAAGAACAGATCCGGAATGAATTCCACAAGGCCATGGAATTGTTCGAACGGTTCTCTTCACGGAAACCAAAAAGCTGTGCAGCCCCCGGATGGCAGGTAACACCATCGAGCCTCGCGGTCCAGGACGAACTCGGCTTCGAATATTGCAGCGATACACGGGGAGAAGGGTACCCCTTCCGTCCCCGCATGGGCGGAAGGACTTTCAAAACCATCCAGATCCCCACAACACTGCCTACCCTTGACGAACTTCTCGGCAGGGAAGACCTGTCCGGTGCAGACGCGGCAGGCTATCTTGCAGATCTTGTCCAGCCGGGACTGAACGTCCATACGATCCATGCGGAGATGGAAGGCAGGGCACAGAGCGGGCTGTTTGAAGACTTCCTCGACCGGTGCACACAGCGCGGAGTCATCTTCAAGACCCTTCATGATATCGCGTTTGAACTTTCCGTCAAAAATCCCCTTATCCATGTATGCGACGTGGCAGAGGGTGAACTGCCCGGCCGTTCCGGGACACTGGCGGTCCAGAAATGCCCCCGGGAGGAGGAAGACGAATGAAGCTCGCAGTGGTGGGTACAGGGTATGTCGGGCTGGTAACGGGAGTCTGCCTGGCAAAATTCGGAAACGACGTGACCTGCGTCGACACCAACGAGGAGAAAATTCGCGGACTATCGGAAGGAAACGTCCCCTTTTACGAACCGGGGCTCGAGGAGATCATAAGGAACAATCTCGAGGCGGGGCGTCTCTCCTTTTCCACCGACCTCTCCTCCGCCCTTGATGATGCCCTCATGTGCTTCATAACGGTAGGCACTCCTTCGAGAGACGACGGAAGCGCGGACCTCTCGGCCGTAGAGTCGGTCGCACAAACCATAGGGCGTTCCATGAAGGACTACAAGCTTGTGGTGGTAAAATCCACCGTTCCGGTGAGCACATGCAGCTTCGTCCGCCGCACCGTCCGGGAAGAGCTCAGGAAACGGGGGGAAGACATCCCCTTCGACGTCGCATCAAACCCTGAATTTCTGCGCGAAGGGGCTGCGGTTCGTGACTTTCTGGAGCCGGACCGTGTCGTGGTGGGGATCGATTGCGAACGTTCCGCGGAAATAATGAGGGAGCTTTACAATTTCCTTCCGCCGGAAAAAGTGCTCTTCATGGACATCCGTTCATCGGAGATGACGAAATATGCAGCGAATGCAATGCTTGCCACGCGCATCTCCTTCATGAACGAAGTAGCGGCAGTGTGCGAACGGTTCGGGGCGGACGTGGAAAAAGTCAGGCTGGGCATGGGTTCCGACTCGCGCATCGGATACGCTTTTCTGAATGCGGGATGCGGCTACGGCGGATCCTGCTTCCCGAAGGACGTCAGGGCGCTGAAGGAGTTTTCCCGCATGGAGGGGCATGAAATGCAGATCCTGAAAGCTGTGGAGGACGTGAACGAGCGGCAGAAGCATGTCCTCTTCGAAAAACTCGAGCGTCATTTCGGCAGCCTGAAGGGGAAAACCATAGGCATTTGGGGGCTCTCATTCAAGCCGAAGACATCTGATGTCAGGGAAGCTCCCGCACAGGCGCTCATACTTGACCTCGCCGCTGCGGGAGCGAAAGTGCAGGCTCATGATCCGAAGGCGATCGACGAGACCCGTGAAGCCCTGGGGGAGCTCCAGGGAGTCATATATGTCAGCAACCAGTACGATGCGGTGAACGGAGCCGACGCCCTTGTGCTTGTCACGGAATGGGACATCTACAAACAGCCGGATTTTCGGCGGATCAGGTCGCTTCTCACTTCCCCGGCCATATTCGACGGACGCAACCAGTATTCTCCGGCGGAGATGAAGCGACAGGGATTCTCCTATTTCTCAATAGGAAGACCGGATGTTACCATCCCCTAAGCGGGAGAATACGGGACACAGGGAGGAAAAAACGTGCGGAAAAAACTTGCGCTCCTTTTTGTTCTCATGCTTTTTTGCGTCCACTCTGCCGCAGCCGGCGAGGGCAGGACATTCAACGGGTCATTCACTCCGAACACAAATGGCGGGAAACTGCTTTCGCTCATTGTTTCCTTCACAAAACCGGAAGCGGTGGAACTCAGGCTTGACCAGGAACCCGATGCGGACGGCAGCGTCAGGAACCTTCACTGCCTGGTGACAGGCGCCTTCATAGGCGGATGCCGCGTGGAAAAGCTCGCTATAGAGGCCGCCTTCGTGGAGTTCAATCCCCCTTCCGGGTGGGACCCTTCCGCAGAAAATCCTCTCGTGGTAAGAAAAACCCTCAGAACAAATTTCGAGGCGATAGTCCTCGAAAAAGATATCAACAGGGCACTCATGGAATACACGGGAAAAGACTGGACAGGGATCTCCGTTGACCTGAAACCGGGTAAAATCAATGCAAGAGGCCGCTATCACGTAAAAAGCCCCTCGCTCACGATCCTTGCGGAAGTGAGGTCGGGGCTCGATCTCAGGGAAGGCAAAGAGATCTGGCTGAAAGATGTGTTCCTGAAAATCAATCACGAAGACCAGACACCGGTCATCCGGGAAGAACTGCAGAAAATCCAGCCCATAGCAAGCCTGAGGAATTTTCCCTTTCCTGTTACCCTGGGTGTCCTTTCAATAGACGACCGGCAGATGCGGATCGCAACAAGAACGGCTCCCAGGCCGTTTGAAGGCATCGTCTACCGCTACGTCCGGGGCTCGTGAAAAAATATTTCAGCCGGTGACCGGTCCCGCAGCGGCAGTTTTCAGGAGCATGGTTGCGTAACTGCCGCGGGGGAGGAAGAATCCGGTCCGAATCGCCAGTTTTCCGGGGAAGAGGGGATCCTCTTCCCTTTCGCATTTCAGATCTCCCGGCACAACAACGCACCGCCTTGGAAAAGAAGCAAAGTACGCCTGGCCGATTTCCTTCATCCTGAATTTCGACAGGCGGACTCCCCGCTCAGCGAGCAATCCTGAAAAAACCTTTCCCATATCCGGAGGAAGCGCAGGCATATCCGGCCCGACGGTGGGGAGTGGCTCCGAAGAAAGTCGTGAGAAAAGTTCGCCGGGCATTTCACGGTACTGCAGCACGGGGCCTGTCTTCAGTTCGATCTCGAAGTAATCGCCGTCTTCTCCCGAAAGGAACCTGGAAAGGGTTTCGTTCCAGAGAAAGCTCGAATAGGACGAGAAATACATCCCCATTTCTTCAGCAGGAATGAGCTTGAGGCAATCACGGGCCCCATCCTCACCCTTCTTCCGCAGGATCGAAAGCATTTTTCCCAGCAGTGGTTCCGTGCAGAAAGGGACCATTTCTTCCCATTTGCCCCATTTCTCCGCCAGCGCCGCTTTCCGCTTCTTCAGGTAAACGGGGGCATCGGGATGACAAAAGGAAAAATACTTCCGGAGCGCCGTACAAAAACGCCGCTTCACCAGTATCTCCGCCAGGAATTCGCCCTTCGATCCCACGTTTCCGAATCTCTGGTCATCGAAGTAATTCGCAAATCCCTCGAGTGCGGTATGTTCCAGTCTTGCTGCCGTCAGTCGGGCTTCCCGCTCCCCCATATCCCGGAGGACAAGGGAAAAACGGTTCCCCTTGAGCACCGCAGGTTCAAGGTGTTTTGCGGAAAAACCGGCAAAACTGACGGAATATCCTTCACCCCGGCACGTCAGGTCGAACTCCGCCGGCGTGGAGACGTGCTGCACAGTCAGGGCGTGCCTGTCCTTTTTTCCCAGGGTACGGATCTCCTTAAAAGGGACTTTTTTCTTTGCAGCAGCGTCCCTTATGGCGTCAGAAGTGTTCCAGCCGCTTTTTTCAAGCTTATAGACACGGAATGGTCCCTCTTTCTTCGAGGGGGTGAAGTGAATAACTTCCTCAACTGCAAAATCGTCAGGTTTCGCCTTTATACGCATGTCTATCGCACCAGCCTTGCGAACTCCTTCAAGTTCACCTTTCCGAGAAGCTTCACTATTTCGTCCCCCTTCATTCCGTCTCCTCCCAAAAGGAGCCATCCCCTGGATTCGAGATCTATCCAGACTGTCGCTCCGCTTTCGTCTTTCATCTCTACCTTCACTGCCGGGAAACCTCCAAGGGAAAAGAAGGAAAACCATGCTTCCGCTGTCTCCGTACTTCCCGCCGTCCTGTCCTCTTCCAGTTCTTCGGGAAGCGGCCCGGCTGAAGGGGCTTCCGGACCGGCGATCACCATGAACTGGAACGAACGGTCACCCCGTGAGTAATCAGCTCCGACAGTGACGAATTCATCCTCGGGCATGGAAAACGGCGATTCCATTTTCCACCCCTCGAACCTGGGAAGCGTTTTTAAAAGTGCCTCAACAGCCGGTGCTCCGGAAATCATTTCGACCCCGGAAAAGAAGAGCGCAAAAATCAAAATTACAGAAAGCAGCAGTTTCATAGCCGCCGTCCATCTCCAGCTTCAGCCGATCATCGCCCGTGCCGCAACGACTCCGCTCGCGGCTGCCTGCACTATGCCCCTGCTCACTCCGGCACCATCTCCCGCCATGAAGAGCCTTTCAATAACAGGAACCTGGAGGTTTTTCCGCAGCTCGAGCCTGAGAGAATACAGTTTGATCTCCACACCGTACAGCAGGGTATCATTCTGGTTCACGCCGGGCATGATCGTGTTGAGCGCATCCAGGAATTCAACTATGTCCGTCAGGTACCTGTGCGGCAGAACAAGGCTGAGATCCCCGGGCTGGGCATTTGCCGTGGGCGTTATCATGCCCCTCTCTATGCGCGAAGGGGTCGATCTTCTGCCGTCGCGAAGGTCGCCGAGCCGCTGAACAAGGATGCCCCCTCCTGCAAGCATATTCGCAAGTTTTGCAATATGCGTTGCGTAACCGATAGGATCGTTGAACGGCTGGGTGAAATTTTTCGTCACAAGAATGGCGAAATTCGTGTTTCTCGACTTCACTGTCTTGAGGCTGTGCCCGTTGACCGTGACAAGATCGTGGGACTTATTGTATTCGTAGACGACAAATCCCGAGGGATTCATGCAGAATGTACGGCACCGGTCGTCGAATGTAGGCGTATTATACAGGCATTTTACTTCGTAAAAATGCTGTGTCAGGTCCTCGCACACACTGTCGGGAACCTCAACGCGCACACCGATATCCACAGGCATGGACGCAATGGGGATGTTCAGCCGCTCCACTATTTCCGCCAGCCAGGAAGCCCCTTCCCTCCCGGGAGCCACGATGACGTATTCCGCCCTCAGGATCTTCCCGTCCGCAAGGCGAACACCGGTCGCCCTTCCGTTTTCGATAACGATATCCTCAACGAAAGTGTTCATGAGGATGTCGCATTTCTTCTTCAGGTCCTCGTACATATTGTTCAGGACCTGTCTTGACGCATCGGTTCCGATGTGGCGGATGCGGGCCGGAAGGATCTTCAGTCCCACGCCCGATGCCTTTCGTATGGTGTCCTTCACTACGGAACCGGAAGGTTCATAGGCATTATTATCGGCACCATGCTCGACGAAGGCCCTGTCCACGTATTCGATGAGATCAAGGAGAGCATCTTCCCCTATGCTTTCCTCAAGATTCCCCCCGAACCCGGTGGTCAGGGTCAGCTTTCCGTCAGATGCAGACCCTGCACCGCCCCATCCCGAGACAATGCTGCAGGATTCACAGTTCAGGCAGGTCTTGCTCTTCCCCTCGACTATGGGGCATTTCCTTTCGCTGATGACCTTCCCCTTGTCGATCACAAGGACCTTCCGGTTATGGCGGACAAGCTCCATAGCGGCAAAAATTCCGGCAGGCCCGGATCCGACGATTATCGCATCATATATCATTGTTTTCGCGCACCTTACGGCAGTACGCTTTCCTTCCTTCCTTATCGAATCTGTACGAAACAGATACAACATTCCCGGCAGCGTCCGAAGAACGTCTTCCGGTGAGGCCCGTATTTCCCGGTTTAAATCGAAGGCGCCAGGACTGCCCTGTTTCCTCCCGCCCTCTTCCCTTCTCTCAGTGCGAGCGAAGCCCTCTTGACCATTTCACCGGAAGAAATCTCCTTTCGGTATTCACAAACCCCGAGGCTGCAGGTAACCCCGCGCCCCGGCAGAAACTTGTGATGGCATACTGTGTCACGGATCTTGTCAGCCATCTGCTGGGCCAGGTAACCGCTCATGGACGTCAGTACGACAAACTCGTTCTCCTCCAACCGGGCGAGGAAATCCATGGACCGTATCCGGCTCTTTACAACTGATATAAAATCAGTCATGAGCTTCTCAGCAATATCTTCCCCCATCTCTGCGGAAATATCGGCCCTTCCGTCGAGGCTGAAAAGAATGACTGATAGACTTCCACGGAACCGGACGACCCTCTCCATTTCCGCCGCCATCGCTTTCTCGAAGTCATCCCTTCCGGGAATACCGGCCGGGGAGCCAGACTGTACTTCCTCCGTCGGGAGAACCGTTTCTTTTTTTATGGCAGCCGGGACCTGGACCATCTTCTCCCGTATCGAGGCGAGAACAGCGGGACCTTTTCCCGTATCGGCCTTTACTGCGGAAAGAATACCGTTGAACCTGCTGCCGGACACCGTTGTAACGGCAAGTTCAAAATCCCTGACAGTTCCTTTTTCTTCAAGTTCCGTCACCAGTTTTGGGCGCACAGAACCATAGGGTACAAGTCCGAGTCCCCCAAGTGTCTGCCCTTCAACTTTTTCACGTTCAAGCCCTATCCTCGACAGGAAAGCGTTGCTGCATTCAAGGATCCGTCCCTCATCCGGAGTAAAAGCGACCAGCATGTCAGAAGAAATGGCAAGAAACTTCCTGTTCATGTCTTCCTGCTCCCTGAGTTTTCTCTGGAGAACACGTTCCCCTGTCTTGTCCGAGATCGAGAGCGAGACAGTGGTTATCTGCCCTTCTCTCGAAAAAACCGGTGAAAAAGCAAGGCTGAAATACCGCTCACCTGTTTCCTGGCCTATTTCCGTCCGCTCCCCTGACCACGCCTTCTCGAAGGCCAGCCTGAACGGAACTCCTGTATCTCCTGCAGGGACGATATCCAGTATAGGACTGCCTTCGACAGCAGGATCTCCCCACAGCAGCGCACTCTCCCTCCGGAATCCTTCCGTGAGGAACAATGGAGCGCCATCCTCGTTCAGGACGGCGAAGACCACGTCCTCCCCGGCCCCTGGGAAAACTGCAGAAACCACGTCATTCTCCTCAGTCGTGCCGGTGAGATCAGGAGAAGGAACTTCTATCCCGATCGCCAGAAGAGCATTATCTCCCCTGTAGCCGACCGGGGTCACTGCAAGATCGATCCACTTATCCCCATCATGGGGCGTGAGGACCGGAAACGTCAATCTTCTTTCCCAGATACCCTCCTCATCTGCAGGCAGCAGTATCCTTTCCACCTCGCTGCAGAAACCGGGGGCCACAAAATCCGTGATTGGGAAACGTGGATGGTCGCGAAGGGAAAATCCAAAAAAAGTTTCCCCACACCTGTTCATGTATGTCACCCGTTCACCAGAAAGCACAAGGAGAACTGCCAGGGGGTTCTCGGCCA
>JAAYJB010000050.1 GCA_012523155.1 Synergistaceae bacterium
ACCGTGGGCTCGTTTTTGAAAAAGGTGCAGTTGGTGATAACAGGAAAGCTTTCCCCAATGTTGAGCATTGCAGCGCCTATGCCGGCGCCGGCCAACGAAGGATCTCCCGCCTTGTTCCCGTAAAACGTGCAGTTGGTGACCCTGGGGATGCCATTTCCGTTGGCCATGCCGCCTCCTCCGAAAACTGCCAGGTTTTCCGAGAACGTGCACGCATTGACCGAAGGTTCACTCTTGCCCAGGCTGCATATTCCGCCCCCGTAGGTATCTGAAACATTGCCCGTGAAGGTGCAGTCGGTCACCGTCGGACTGCTTTCGTTTAAATTGAACATACCCCCTCCTCCGTATCCTGCCATTGGCAGCCCGGCAGACTGTGCCCTGTTGCCGGAGAAAGTACAGCGGGATACAGCAGGGCTGCTTTCAATGTTGGCCATGCCCCCTCCTCCGAATTCGCCGCGGTTGTTGAGAAAGATGCAGTTTGTCACGACCGCGTCGCTTTTATTGTTGCCCATCCCTCCTCCTACAGAAGCGCGGTTTTCCGAGAAGGTGCAGCCTGTCACCGAAGGAGCGCTTTCCTCACTGAACATTCCTCCCCCACCAAACCCGCTGCCAAGAACAAAGTTCCCGTGAAACACACAGTCCGAAACTACGGGGCTGCCGCCGAATCCGGCAAACCCTCCTCCGGATTCCACGGCCCTGTTGCCTCTGAAGGTGCAGTTGGCAACCTTCGGACTGCCGCTGCTGTACATTCCTCCGCCGAAAGGCTTTGTACAGTCGGCATAGCCCCCCGTGACTACAAAACCGTCAAGCACCGCGGAACCTTCAGTTGTATCGTCGGCATACACCACACGGCAGCTGTTGTTTGTTGCTGTACCGTCTCCCTGGATCTCGCCGGAGAGTATGGTCTCGTTCGCTTTCCAGTCCCGTTCATTCACGGAGGACTCCGTGCCCGCAAATCCGCCGTACAGCGCGACCCCGTTTTTCAGAACGAAAGAAGCATCCCTTGCCGTGGGGTCACCGGTGGGAATGTATGTCCCGGCGGCCACCCAGTACTCAACATCCGGATTCGGCTGGACGGCGGCAAGAGACTGGATAAACTGGAACTTCCCCATGGCTTCGCCCCACGTCTTGCCGATCTTGGAACCGGCTCCGTCCTGTGTAACGAAGAACACCTCTGCAGCCTCCGAAGGTGTGACATGCACGCAGAAAACCGCAAAGAGCGCAAGAAAGAAAAGAATTCCGCACATTACCGTTCCGGACCGTTTCACGATGATCACCCCTTTTTTCTCTCTCAAGTCGCTGAGGTAATGAATACCCTCAGCAGAATCACCCCATTATTTTCTATTTTTAGAGTATATTGGTAAAAATGTGTTTTGTATATCACCCTGTGGAACACAAAAAAACAGGTCCGGCACTGAATCCGGAATACTTTCGGGTCACATCAGCGGGGCTGTAAGCGGACGGGGAGGACAGAAAACCGCAACAGAACAGGAAAAAAATACCGCAGAGAAAGGGGGAGGTGGCTGCACCTCCCCCTTTCTTGTCTCAGCATAAATCGTCGTCTCCCTTTCAGCCTATGGACGCATCAGAAGCAGAACAGGCAGGATGAGCAGAAGGACGATGGAATCGGTACTCCCTGTCGCTGAACACCCTCCCCCGGAGGAAGAGGGTGCAGGTTGGAGAATACTCCGTCGTCCTGGATCTCTCCCGAGAAAGTGGTGGGGTTGGCGTTCCAGTCCCGCTCCTTCCTCAGGTTTTCGTTTCCTGCAAAGCCGCCGTACAGGGCCACCCCGTTCTTCAGGACGAAGGCGGCATCCCTGTTGTTCGGGTCCGCCGTAGGCCTGTAGGTTCCTTTCGCTATCCAGAATTCCGTTCCTGCAGGCCCCCGGGTGCCGGGAGCGCAGAAGACCCCTTCTCCGCGAATATCCGGGCTTGAGTATATGGAAAAATCAGAACAATGTAAATCATCCTTGGAATCGCGTTCTTCCCCCGCAGCTTACCGAGTCCTGACCGTGGCGAACTTGAACTTGTACTGGGTGAATTCCTGCTTCGTGGAGACTCCCGTGATCCGGGACTTCATCACCAGAACCTCCCTCCCAAGCTCCGGGGAGTTTTCAATGGGCAGAGCACCTCCCACCTGGCGGATGTAGACGAGCCCGTGGTCGATGACCCGGTGATCCCTGTCACGGGTGACGTATTCGCCGTACATCTTCGAACCGGCCCCCCTGACGTTCCCCGCCGCCTGGAGGAACCCGATGGTCTCCTGCCCCTTCTTCAGCATGTCCGCGGCCTTGAAGGGCCCTCCGAAGGGACCGGACCCTTTGCTCTCCTTCCCGCCCTTCTGCCTGAAGACTTTTTCCCGGACGAACTCGGTGGCCTTGTCCAGACGGTCCCCCAGCTCCTGGAGGTCAGTCAGCTTCGCCCCCACGTCGAAGACCGACGCCGAACCGGCAGGCTTCGACGCGGCGCTGAAGGTGGTCATGCTCCCGGAGGTGTCGTCGTAGACCGACCCCC
>JAAYJB010000051.1 GCA_012523155.1 Synergistaceae bacterium
CAGGAGGTCAGGGAGTCCCTCCTTTCACTTCTGAAGGACGGTGCAAAGGGATTCATCCTCGACCTGAGAAACAATGGAGGCGGATTGCTCAACAGTTCTGTGGAGATCTGCGACATGTTCCTCAACGGCGGCCTGGTCGTCGGGATGAAGGGAAGGGTGGAGCGTGCCAACGACGAGATTTTCGCCAACCCCGGAACGGTTACAAGTCTTCCGATGGTAGTGCTCATCAACGAGGGAAGCGCCTCGGCTTCGGAAATAGTGGCAGGCGCACTGACGGACAGGGGAAGAGCGGTATCCATAGGTAAAAAGACCTTCGGCAAAGGGTCGGTGCAGACCCTTTTCAACCTTACGGACGGATCGGGGCTGTATGTAACAATAGCACGGTATCATACGCCGTCCGGAAAAATTATTGACCATGTGGGGCTTGAACCTGACATTGAAGCGGAGGGTGAAGTGACCAGGGAGACCGAAAAAGACGAACAGCTCACCAGAGCACGTCAGGAACTGAAGAACATCCTTTCCGGCAAAGGAACACCTGTCAGGAAGATGCCCGAGGCCTCCTGAACCGGGGCGGTCTCATGAAAACAATGAACCGTGTGCCGTGGGTGCTGTTATCGTTGTGCATTCTGGCTGTACTCGCCGGAGGGCTTCTCTCCGGTGCAGACGACAGGGGGAATGAGGGTGCTCCGCACCGCGCTGTGAACGAAGCCGGTATGGAAATTAAGAACGTGCCTTCGCCCGCTGCACCCGTTTCCGGTGATGTCCCCGAAGGCGGGAAGAACGATGAGAAAGGGCTGCGGAAAGAGGAGAAATCTCCTCCTCCGGGGCCCTATGTTTCTATTGTCATAGACGATTTCGGATTCTCGAGGTCAATTGCTGACGAATACAAGGATATTTCTCTCTCCCTGACGTGGTCCATCATCCCCTTTCAGACTCATTCCGCCTACGCGGCCGAACTTGCGGAAGAATCCGGCATCCCCTACATGGTCCACATGCCCATGAGCGCGGTGGGGGATAAAAAATGGAGCGAAAAAAAAGGTGTCATCGATACCGGAATGTCTGCAGAGACAGTGACGCTTATCCTGCGGAAGGCCATGGCGTCGCTCCCCGGAGCTATGGGGATGAACAACCACCGGGGATCCCGGGCAACGAAGGATGAAAAGATAATGGAGATGGTGATGACCGAGCTTGCCGCCACATCTCTTTTCTTTCTCGACAGCAGGACAATATCCTCGTCGGTGGCGTATAATACAGCACTGGAAAAAGGAGTTCCGGCAGCGTTCTGTTCCGTTTTTCTCGATCACGAATCGTCAGAGGAATTCATGGAGAAACACTTTCGCCGGGGGCTTGCCATCGCGGAGAAAAAAGGCTGGGTCGTCATGATCGCACATACGCGGTCAGCTACCGTTGATTTTCTGAAAAAAAAGAGCGGCATCCCTCTCGAAAAAGGACGGTATGTGACAATGCCGGAGCTCATCCGCTATACGGCAAAAAAATAGGCGCGTTTCCGGCTTTTCGGGGAAAGGTTCCGCTAAAAAGAGTGAATGTGATTTTTTCAGGCGCCCGCGGGGCGCTGCGTGAGGAGGCAATGTGGTGAAAGGTCGAGTTGAGGCTGTTGTTGGCGCCCAGTGGGGCGATGAAGGAAAAGGGCGTGTCGTGGACGCACTTGGAGGAAAAGTGGATGTGTTCGCCAGGTATCAGGGAGGTGCGAATGCAGGCCATACTGTTCTGGTCGACGGACAGAAATATGTGTTTCACCTTCTTCCCTCGGGGATGCTCTATCCGTGCAAGACCTGCATTATCGGCAACGGAGTGGTTGTCGATCCGGATCAGCTTCTGAACGAACTGAAAGAACTCCAGGACCAGGGAAAAGACAGGGCACGGCTGGTTATAAGCGGTGCTGCCCACGTCGTCATGCCATACCATAAAAAAATCGACAAAGCCCAGGAAAGCCTCAGGAGCAAGGGACGAAAGATCGGCACGACGGGACGGGGCATCGGTCCGGCGTACGTGGACAAATACAGCAGGTGCGGCATCCGGGTGGAGGACCTCCTGGACGGGGAGGCTCTCAGGGAAAAACTGGAATACAACCTGGACGAGAAGAACATGTATCTTACAAAGATCTTCGGTGCGGAACCCCTGGCTTTCAGCGAAGTCTACGAAGCAGCAGTGAAATGGGGAAAGGCGCTTGCTCCGTATGTTGAAGACGCCTCCCTGGTCATTGACGAGGCGATCCGCGAGGGGAAGGGCGTCCTCTTCGAGGGGGCACAGGGCACTCTCCTGGATATAGACCATGGGACCTACCCGTTCGTGACGAGCTCTTCGCCGGTGGCCGCCGGAGGCTGTGTAGGCCTGGGGACGGGCCCGAGGGTGGTCGACAGGGTGATCGGAGTGGTGAAGGCATATTGTACCCGGGTAGGAGAAGGTCCTTTCCCGACGGAAGATACAGGGGAGGCAGGCGCCGCTCTTCGGGAAAAAGGGGGCGAATACGGAGCGACCACAGGACGCCCCCGCCGCTGCGGCTGGCTGGACCTGGTAGCCCTCCGCTACGCGGTGCGTGTGAACGGAATGTCCTCCATCGCATTGACCAAACTTGATGTGCTTACAGGGATGGGAACCATTCCCGTATGCACAGGGTACGAGATCGACGGACAGCACGAGGAACATTTTCCGAGCGGCGTTTACAGGCAGGGGAGGGCGAAACCCGTATATGAAAGACTTGAAGGCTGGAGCGAGGACATCTCCCGGTGCAGGGAGTTCGAACAGCTGCCCCTCAAGGCCAGGAAGTACGTGGAACACATTGAAGAAGCCTCGGGAATACCGGTGAATCTTATCGGGGTCGGGCCCGGAAGGGATCAGACGATACTGAGAAATTTCTAGCATGCTGCAGGTTCCATGGATACACACAAAGGCCGCCCGGTCCCTGAACAGGAAGCTTCAGGGACCGGGCGGCCTTTTCCGTAAAAAGCTGTTCACCAGGTCGGCTCGAAAATGCTTTGCTCCCATTCCTTCACTTTTTTCTGAATTTCTCCGAGGGATTTCCTGATCCGGATCTTCCTCTTGCGTTCCGAATCCTCGAGGTAATCTCTCATATCGCCGGGGGATCCCTCTATCGGGCGGAGTCCTTTTTCCAGCGCTTCTATATCGGGTTTTCTGTCCTTTGGCGCAGTTTTTTTCCGGTCTTTTCCGCCGGGAAGCTGATTCTGCAGGCCTGAGGCTTCATCTCCGGCATCCCCTGACGAGGCTGCAGGGTATAGAAAGACAGAGATATCTCCGCTGGAAGAAGCGGAATTTCCCGGCAGAGAGGAAATTCCCGTCCGGAATTCTGTACCTGACGGTCTGCCCGCACCGGGAGGGGCCTCGGCGAGGGAACGGCAGAGCGCACCCGTGCCTATGGCCGCAACGACGACCGCTAATCGGATCATGTGCTTTCTTTTTTACGCTGAAATATCCTTTTTCATAAGGTGTATTATAATGCAAAGCTTCCCTGTCTGTCCTGAACGCCAGGTCTCTGAAGGGGGTGCATCCTGAAATGTCAAAGGAGGCGCGTGGGCATGAAAAAAGCTGTGTATTTCTTTTGTTCAGATCCCTTTGATCACGTCGCAGGCAACGTCCTGAAGGCTGTTTCCGGCATCTTCTCCCCCCGGGAGACCAGCCTGTCTGTGGACGATATGCCGGTTCTCGAGTATGTGGACGATGAAGGCAGCGTTTTCCTCTTCGTCCGCACCCAAAAAGTCGTCAGCCACGATTACATAAAATATCTTCCGGTTATGCGGGAACTCTTCTCAGACTGTACGGCGGCTGGGATCATCACGTGGCATGAGGGAGAGAACGCTCCCGACGGAATTCTGACGACCCACACCACAGGCGATATCGGGAGCGGCTCTTTCGGCCAGGCGGACCCTCAGTGCATGCGGAACCTGCTTTATGCAATGGAGCGCTTCAGAATAGAGGAGGGGCTGACGGAGTACCGGGTCACCACCGAGGCGACCCACTGGTCGGGCATGGTCTACGG
>JAAYJB010000327.1 GCA_012523155.1 Synergistaceae bacterium
CTGGTTGTGTTGTGGACGAGCGGAGAGAAGGAAACGGCGATGAGCATGGTCATGCTGTACAGCCTGAACTCGAAGCTCAAGGGATGGTGGGACGAGGTAACGCTGCTGGTTTGGGGTGCTTCGACAAGGCTTCTGGCGGAGGACAGTGAAGTACAGGATTACCTGCGCACCCTGCAGGAAGCGGGTGTGAAGGCAATAGCCTGCAAAAAGTGCGCCGAAAACCTGGGCGCGGCGGAGAAGCTTGAAAGCCTGGGGGTAGATGTTTTCTACACCGGGCAGTACCTTACCGAAAAAATTCAGGCGGGTGAAAAAATCCTTTCCGTGTGATCCGCGAATGCTTCAGGCAGCCGGCCCGGAGCAGGCCGGCTGAAAGTGTTTTTTTCTTCAGGCATTACGGGATCATACCTCCGATGCGCGGTGTCCAGTTGAGCTGCCTGACCGCGAGATGACCGTCGAAAAGTGTCAGGACATGGACGCCGCAGTAGTCCTGGCGCATTGAAAAGAGTTTCTGCCAGGAAATTTCGAGAATGGTAAAAATCAAGGTCTTGAAGACCCCCGCATGGGCGACGATGAGGATGTCCCCGTCCTGTCGGGCGAGGATGGACTGAAATGCGGGCCAGACTCTTTTCTGCACGTCGAGGAAGTTTTCTCCCCCCGGGGGGCGGAACCCGGCAAAGTCGTTCCCCCGTGCCTCGAAATTTTCAGGATCCCGCTCCATCATCTCCTGCATGGAGCACATTTCCCACTCGCCGAAGGCGATCTCCTTCAGCTCCGGAATTACAGTAGACGTGAGGCCCCTGTCTCCTGCGATTATGGACGCGGTCTGTTCCGCACGTTTCATCCCGCTGTGGAAGACCCGGGTCACGGGCAATGACGCAAAGGCCTTTTTCAGGCCGGCAGCCTGTTCCTTCCCTTCCACGGAAAGGGGCAGATCGGTCCTTCCGAGAAAACGCATCTGCCGGTCGGGTAGTTCAGGCCGTCCGTGGCGGACGAGGTAAACGGTCGATTCCATGGGTCCCTCCCTGATTATTCTCTTCCCTGTTTGTCCCTGACGGTTCATAGGGTACAATAAAGCCACAGAGAATACCAGCGAAAGGAGAATACATACAATGGAAAAAACACTTTTGGTCACATGCCACGCGCCTGAAGCCGTCAGGGCCGCCATAGAGGAAGGTCTTGCAGGGGCGGCGCGCATTCTGTTCCTTGAAGATGCCGAACCTGAAAGCCGTGGGGCCGTGCTTTCATCTGCCAGTGCCCTCCTCTCGTTTTTCTTCAACAGGGAAGTGAAAGAGGAAGAATACCCGCTTCTCGAGGAAACGGAGATCTTCCAGTCCATTTCCACCGGGCTCGACTTCCTTCCCTTTGAGAGAATGCCGAAGAAGATGATCCTTGCATGCAACGCCGGCGGGTGGGCTCCCCAGATAGCCGAGCACACCATCGCCCTGCTCCTGGCCCTTTCCAGAAGGCTCATCCCCCTCCATAACGATCTCGTGAAGGGTGTGTTCAACCGGCAGGGATATGCCCCCATAAGCCTCCGGGGAAAGATCATGACGGTGGCCGGATACGGCGGAATAGGGCGCATGACCGCAGACCTGGCCAGGGGATTCGGCATGAGGATCCGGGCCCTCAACACCAGCGGAAAGACCGATGGGAACGTGGACTTTGCGGGAACGCTCAACGACCTTCATGCCGTTCTTCCCGATACGGATGTGCTGTTGCTCTCCCTGCCGCTGAACAGGCATACGAAGGGTGTGATCGGGAAGACCGAGCTCGACCTTATGAAGAAGAACGCCATTCTGCTGAACGTCGCGAGGGCCCCGCTGGTGGTGGAGGAGGATCTCTACAACCACCTGAAGGAGCACCCTGATTTCCAGGCAGGGCTTGACGTCTGGTGGAAGGAGCCCACCTGGGGCGGCGGGGATTTTGACCTCGACCATCCCTTCCTTGAACTTTCCAATGTCGCCGGGTCGCCCCATAACTCGAACCGGTGCGAGAACGACATGGTAATTGCGTCCCGGGCCGCGGCGGCAAACCTGGCGGCGTACTTCAGAGGAGAAAAAATAAGCGGACTCATACGCCGCGAAGACTATATCGAATGAGAGGGAAAATGTCATGGCTCGCTTCACCATCGCAACATTCAACGTGAATTCTGTCCGAAGCCGGATGCCGATCCTGCAGAAGTGGCTTTCGGAGCACCATGTGGACGCGCTCTGCCTCCAGGAAACAAAGGTTGTGGATGAGGCTTTTCCGGAGGCTGACTTCAGGGATATGGGATATCGGTGCCTCTACCGGGGCGAGAAGTCGTACAACGGAGTGGCGATCCTCACGAAGGAGCCGCTGGACGGCTTCGCCGTGGGGTTCGGCGACGGAGAGGAACCGGAGGGGGAGACGAGGCTGCTGAGAGGGCGGATCGGCGATTTCTGCATGGTGAACACCTATATTCCCCAGGGAAAGGCCATCGACCATGCGGACTACGTGTACAAGCACAGGTTCCTGGACAGGATGAAATCCCTTTTCGACAGGGAATACCTGAGATCCGAGAAGATCGTCTGGGTGGGCGACATGAATGTGGCCCCAACGGATATGGACGTCACGAGCCCTGAGAAGAAACGGGAGCACCCCTGCTTCGCCCCGGACATCCAGGAGCACTTCGAGGATGTGAAGAGCTGGGGGTTCATTGACCTGTTCCGGAAGTACAGGCCGGATCCGGGAGAGTTTTCCTTCTTCGACTACAGGGTGAAAAACTCCCTGGAGAGGAACATCGGCTGGAGGATCGATCACGTGCTGGTGACGCCTGCACTGGAGAAACATGGGGTGGACTGCTGGATCGACAGGGAACCGAGGAGTTGGGAGAAACCCTCGGATCATACGCCCGTGCTTGCGTCTTTCGACCTGTAGACCTGCCATGTTCAGGGACTGCATCTTCTCAGATCCCCCTGTGAAGGGGACGACAGTTTTTCCTTCGTGGAGCGCTCTCACCCTGAAGTCGGCAGGCTGCGACCTGTACGGAGTGATGTATCACCCGGGAGGCGAGGGGCCGCACCCGACAATGGTGCTGTTCCACGGGTTTCCGGGAACGGAGAAGAACGGCGATCTTGCCCAGGTTTTCCGGAGGGCCGGGTTCAACACGATGATCTTCTCCTACCGCGGGGCGTGGGGCAGCCACGGGAGCTTCAGCTTCAGCAACGTGATCGGGGACGGCAGGAACGTGACAAACTGGCTCCGGAGCGATGAAGCCCGAAAAAGCTATGCGGTGGACGAAGAAAGGATCGTTCTGGCCGGACACAGCATGGGGGGGTTCGCCGCAGTCAAGACTGCCGAGGCATGTTCCTTCGTAAAGGACACGATTTTTCTCTCGGGATGGAATATCGGCCTCGACGGGGAGCGGTCTTCCTCGGACCCCAAAACGGCTGAAAAGCTGCGGGGCCTTCTCGACCTGAGCTCACCGCCCCTTGCGGGAACTACTCCCGATGCGCTCTGGGATGAGGTGATGGAGCACCGGGA
>JAAYJB010000052.1 GCA_012523155.1 Synergistaceae bacterium
GGGAAATCCTCGCCGAACGGTCCGGGGTGCTCAACCTGGGAATAGAGGGCATCATGCTCATGGGGGCCATGACCGGCTTCCTCACCACCCTGTCCACCGGATCTCTGTGGCTGGGAGTTGCCGCGGCAGCACTCACGGGCGTCATCCTGTCGCTTCTCATGGCCCTTCTCGCCGTGTGGCTCGGCCTTTCCCAGCACGTGTCGGGGATCGGGATCACCCTCTTTTCCACGGGACTTGCCATGTTCATATACCGTCTGGCGGTAGGCTCGCCCACCAATCCTCCCACCGTGCAGCCGTTCACCAGGGCGGCGATCCCCCGGCTTTCGTCAATCCCCGTGGTCGGCGAGGCGTTCTTCACCCAGTACTCCCTTGTCTATATCGCCTTCCTGCTCATACCGGCGGTGTGGATCCTTCTGTACCGCACCAGCTGGGGGCTTTCCATCCGGACAGTCGGAGAAAACCCTTTCGCGGCCGATACAGTGGGCATAAACGTGAACCTCGTGCGGACACTCTGCCTCGCGGCAGGAGGGGCGCTCATGGGCATAGGCGGGGCATTCCTCACCCTGGCCCATCAGAACATGTTCCTTATCGACGTGGTGGGAGGCAGGGGATGGATAAGCGTCGCCATGGTGATCTTCGGCAACTGGGATCCCGTGCGGGGTGCTGCCGGAGCACTGATCTTCGGCTTTCTGGACGCCCTGCAGCTCCGGCTCCAGGGGCTGGGATTCAACGTCCCCTTCCACCTTTTCCTTATCATCCCCTACCTTATGACCCTCATAGCCCTGGTGACCATGTCACGAAACGCCTCGGCGCCGGCAGGGCTCCTCAAACCCTATCGACGGGAGGAAAAAGGCTAGAGGCCAGAGGGGATAGACGGTGTCACAAAAGGGGAGAGCCCGCGGGCCCTCCCCTTTTGTCCTCCGAATTCTTTCCGGCCTAGATAAACGACAGGCAGACCTCCTTCAAATATTTCTCCTCCAGGATGCGGACGATGGTCCGGATGATATTCCGGCGCATCTCCAGCTCCACGGGGAGCGTCGGGTCCTGGTGGGCCTCGTTTACCCGCGTCCCCACCACGAACCGTATCCGGTCGCTCTCGACGAGGAGGGAAGCCAGTCTCGACGCCGATGTTTTCTGCCGGGGAATATCCTTTCCGTCGAGAATTTTCGACGCGAGCGTGAGAGTCAGGATGCCCTCGGTAACCAGGTCGACCCCATCCATTGAAGAGACCGGGGGCATCCCTCCCCGGGCCGTGGCGAGGTCGGTGACGAGTTCCCGCCCGAGTTCCCTGGCCACGATCTCAGCCGTGGTACCGCCGCAGACAGCCTTTTTCCCCGGAAAAGTTTCGAGCATACGCGCATACTCGCCGTCCCTCCCGCCGTCGAATGGAGGCCCCGAGAGCACGATCAGCTTCCGGGGCGACCGGAAATACATCACCGCACAGGTCACGTCGTCCCCGGCACGTTCGTGAGGCTCACGGATCAGCGCTTCGGAAACGATTCGCTTCGACAGTTCCCTTGAAGACATGCCTGGCCTGTCCCGAAGCAGACGAAGGATGAAGTCGGCGCATTTCTCCCCGCCCCACCCGGTGGGGTTCGCCCATGACCCCATTCCTGCCTGGGTCACCCCGTCCGAGAACAATATGATCCGGTCCTCCGGCCGGGCGAAAAACTCGTTCACAGTGATCTTCCGGTCCTTCCACCGCGAGGAGGCCATCTCCCTTTTTCCCGGTGTAACGATGGATCCGCCGCGGACAAGGAGAAAGGGGGGATTGTCCATTTCGATCACCCGGGTCCATCCGTGAAGGACCGCGTCCACTATGGTGAAGGTGGCATAGCTGATACCCCGCTCCCTGCACACGGGCAATGCATCCATTATCACTTCCGCCGATCTGAGGATCTCCATGTCGCCCTCCATGAACCTGAGAGCCATGGAGGCGGTCATGGACGACAGGATATTCGCCTTCACACCGCTCCCGAGACCGTCGGAGAGCACCGATACCACCCTGCTTTTGTCGGGCACCTTCCTCGAGAAGAAGCTGTCGCCGCATACGAATTGTCCGGTTTTGCGCTTTCCGCAGTAGTCCACGTCGAGAAAAAGTGGCTCCTGGGCCTTCACCGCTCATCGCCTCCCTCGTCGCATTCGGGTTCGGAATACCCCTCCGCTATGGAGCGCAGCAGCATCTCCGTGTCGGCCATGTGTTCCCCGAGCCGGCAGGCGATCTCCTGGACAGTGAGAATGTTCTTCTCTATGACCTCGGAAGCCTTCTGGGCGATCTTGTCCCTCTTGAGCTCCTTCCTGGTCACGTCGAGCATCACCGCCCCTACCGTCTCCCCCGGTTCGATGGGGAACAGTGTGATGTCGAGCAGCACATCGCCTACCCTGTAGTGGTCCAGATGGATGTCCTGTCCCTTCTCGAGCACAAGCTCGAAAAGATGGGAGAACGGCACTATCCGGCTGAGAATGCACCCCTTGAGCCCGGGCTCCGCCCGGTAGACCAGCATGGCCTGCTCTCCGAAGAGCCGGGCAAACCGCTCGTTGCACTCCACGATACGCATGTTCCTGTCGGCAATCACAACACCTGAGGGCATGGTCCGCAAAAGGGCGTTGGCCTTCTTCTGCGCCTGGTTCCTCATGTGGATGACGCACATCTCCGGTTCCGCCCTGCCCAGGGCAAGAGCCTCGGCCAGTTCGCGGCATGTCCCGTAGCCGCATCCTCCGCAGTTCACCTCGTCCTCCGGGCGATACTTCCCGACCCGGCGGAGGGCGTTTTTCAGCTCTTCATCCCCCACTTCCGATGCATCTGCTCTCTGGGCGAGGGAGTGCCCCGGCACATCGGAAAGATTCGCGTACGCCTCCACCCGGTTCCGCCGCAGCAGGCCGGGCTCCTCCCATGTCCCTCCGGGGCCGTTGATGCATCCGCCGAGGCAGGCGAAACATTCAAGAAATACGGGGGCCCCGAGGCTCTCGGGTGAAAGTCCCCTGAGGTACCTGCGAAGGTTCTGCAGGCCTGAAACAGTGACAAACCGGACCTTCCTGTCCACTCCGTTGGCCCGGATCATGTCGCACATTCCGCCCTCCACGGGGTACAGGAACCCGTCGCCCGACGGTTCAGGGAAAAACCGGTCACCGGCCTCAGGGACACATTTTTCGGGTGCGATCCCCTCCTCCAGGAACCAGCGCCGCAGCTCACGGAACGTCAAGGCGGCATCAATAGCCTTCACCGATTTATCCGCCTCGTCTTTCCGTGCGATGCAAGGCCCGATGAACACCACCGCACCCTCCCTGTCCACCGTCTCCTTGAAAATGCGGCAGTGTGCCTCCACCGGAGACGGCACCTTGGAGAGGCTTCCCGAGAGTTCGGGCAGGTACTTCTCCACGTAAGAGACCACGCTCGGGCAGGTAGTGGAGACAAACAATCCCGCTTCGGCTTCCGAAAGGGTCCGCGCGAGGGATTCGCACACCGCCTGGGCGCCGAGGGCGGTCTCTCCCACACCGGCGAATCCAAGTTTTTTCAGTGCCGAAACGAGACAGGAGGAGTCAAGGCCCGGAAATTCGCAGGCCCATGTCGGTGCCATGGAAGCATACACCTTCCTCCCCGAGGCGATCATTTCCTTCACCACCGGCAGATCAAGGCGAGGCTTCACGGCCTGGTACGGACATGCCTCCACACAGAGGCCGCAGGCGACGCACATCTCGGGGATCACGGCGGCCTGCCCCCGATCCACTCGTATAGCCTTCACGGGGCACTCCCGGATGCACCGGTAGCACCCCTGGCATTCCTCTCCGAAAGAAATGACGTTCGACTGAACTGTGGAATCAATCATTGCCCTTTCCCTCCCCGAAAAACTCCGCCTTCAGGATCTTCATGGCATCCTCGGGGGAAAGCCCCGTGAACACCCTGTCTTCCACCTGCATCACAGGCCCCCGGGAGCA
>JAAYJB010000328.1 GCA_012523155.1 Synergistaceae bacterium
GTGATCCCTCTCTTTGAGCCCCCGGCAGGGACAGAGGCGGGATTCGCACGGTATGTCCGCACCATGACGGCTGACGACAGGGCCTTCGCGGCCATGATCCTCGGAATGGCTGTGAAGGGAGTCCTCTCAATACATGAATCCACCCTTGCGGGAGAAATGGCGAAGAAGGGGGAAAATATGCCGTCAGCGGCGGGGGCGGCCATGAAGTTCCTCTCAAAACTGGCAGGAAAGTCGTACCGCCTCAGGCTGGACCGTGAAAAACTTGAAAAAACCGGTTTGACCGTCGATGAACGGATGCTCGCAGACACACTCTTCGGCACCACGAGAGAGGAAGTCCATCTCTCGAGCGCAGACAGGCCGGTTATCCAGAGCGCTTTCCACCTGCTGGGGAGGAGTTTCCGGGAACGGGGCAGACCGCTTCTGAGGACGAACCTCGGGAAGTGGCTGGGCGGCGTTGCTCTTTTTGAACTGTACGCCGTCGTTATGGTCATACTCATGGCCGTTTCCGGGCAGGCCCGTTTCGAGCCGATCCTCGCCATCATCTCGGGCCCGTTTCTTCTTCTGCCCCTTGCCCTCCCCCTTCCTTCCGGCAAAGGAACCCTGGTAACTAAATTTTTTGTCCGGTTCTTTTTTCCGGCGATCTTTCTCTTCGTCGCGGCAGGGGCATGCCTCGCAGGCGCCTCGAGCGGACTGGACGTGGATCTTCTTTCCGTTCCCGGGCCGCTGCTGTGCGTGGCGGTACTGCTGGCATTCAAGCCGCTCATGAAGGTGCGGACAGAGGAAGGGGCGAGGCTCAGCGAGAGCATTGAAGGGCTGCGGATGTTCATCACAGCGGCTGAGAAGAACAGGCTCGAGATGATGAACCCGCCGGAGGAGACGCCACGTCTTTTCGAGAAGCTTCTGCCCTATGCATTTGCCCTTGACGCCGCTGATACATGGGCGAACCGATTCCAGAACGTTCTTGCCGAGGCCCATTACACGCCGTCCTGGTACCGGGGCGATTTGAACTCCTTTGCAACATCTGCAGGAATGGCTGCCTTTGCGTCCGGTTTCTCTGGAGCGGTGTCGTCGGGCACACGATCCTCTGGAAGCGGAGGAAGCGGATCCTCAGGCGGCGGAGGCGGCGGAGGCGGAGGCCGGGGCTGGTGAATCGTTTTCCTAAGGAGGAATTGCGATGAAGAGAATTCTTTTGGGCTTCTTCCTTGCCCTGTCCGTATACCTGTTTTTTTCGCCGCCGTGCGAGGGGGGGCTCCCCAGGTCGGCACTGGAGTTTGAGAAGAGATACAGGGTGGAGGGAAGTACCCCGGAAGGTGCAGCGAAACTTTTCTTCGATGCCGTTTTTGCCTATATGGACAGGAACACCAGGGCGGAAGGGACAAAAATGCTCACTCTCGCCATGAATGAAAAACCGGGCTGGGACCGCCGTCATACCATGAAGATCTTCACTGACAGGATGAAAAGCGGCAAAACAGCTCATATTTTCAAGAGCTATGCACGGGGAGCCACCCCGGAAAACGGCTACGCCATGGATGTGAACGATTACGAACTGGTGATCGAGCGGACGAACCCCGATCACCCGAAGGGTCTGCAGGTGTACCTGAGAAGTGGAGGGGCGGACTATCCGCGGGTCATCTACCTGCGGCAGATAAACGGCCTTTGGTTCGTCACTGATCCAAGCACTGTGAAGGTGGAGGTCCGACCTCCGAAACAATAGGGGAAAGGAGGAGCAGGATATGAAGGGGATACGTATTCTCGCGGGAATTGTTTTTATCCTTGCCGCTGCTGCGCCGATCTTTGCCGATCCCACCGCGGAAAGTTTTGAATGGCCGAAGGCGGGGGTTCTCACCGGCTCAAGGGTAAATCTGCGCAGTGGTCCCTCCGTATCGTCAAAACCTGTGGGGCGATTCAGTCATGACTACGAGACCGGAGAATTTGTGGTGACAGGAAAGTCCGAAACTGGGGAGGAATATCCATGGTACCGGATCATATCGGTGGAATTCGGTGAAGGGTGGATTTACGGAAAGTATATTTTTGTCGAGGAGACGGACAACACCGTCCGGCGCTACGTCATGAAAATCCGTGAGGATTTCGGTATTTCCCCTGCGCTGGCGGTGAAGATGTACGGCGAACCCATGAAGCGGGAGGAACGAAAGGTGAAGCTTCCCGATTTCAACACCACGGTCCATATCGTGGACCTATTCTTCCACGGCCATAACGCCACGTACTGGAACGGCGCTCTCCAGGCGGTGGATATTCCCGCGGGCTTCATGGGCTTCGGGGACATCATCATGGGCATGGATGCCCGCGAGGCTCTCTCCCGGCTTGGGGCACCGTCGGAAAAGGAGTCCCCGGAACGTTATTTTTACATCCACGAACGGGATGAAATCGATATCATGTTCGACAGGGACCCGGA
>JAAYJB010000329.1 GCA_012523155.1 Synergistaceae bacterium
AGACCGTAGAGAGAACCGAGTGTCACAGCATTGAAAAGGTGCTGGATAAACATGTTTCCGCTCATTAAGCTTCCCCCTGACTTCAAAAAATGGAGGGTGGAGGAGTTCCTCCACCCTCCGGAATAAGAGGCGCGAATAAACTTGCAGGGGCAGGTCCTGCCTTACATCTCAGGTTCGACCGTGCCGATGAAGAGCTTCTTGCCGTCCTTGATCCGGACAATTCCCACGGGGCTTTCGGCATCGTGGGTCTCGTTGATGGTCTTGCTCCCTGTCACGCCGGGGAAGTCCTTCGTCTTGGCAAGGGCTTCGCGGATCGCCTCCGGTTCAGCCGATCCTGCGACCTTGATCGCGTTGGCAACGAGCATGTAGGAATCATAACCAAGAGCGGCGTTAACGTTGGGGTCTTTCTCAGGGTGAACTTTCTTCCAGTTTTCCGTGAACGTATTTGCGATCTCGCTCATGTCGGCCATGGAAGGATCATAGGGGAAAGTGGTATGGATGAAGCCTTCCACTGCATCACCGCCGATCTTGACGATCTCGGGGTTATCCATGGCGTCGCCGCCCATGATCTGGAACTCTGCACCAAGCTCACGGGCCTGTTTCATGATGATGGCGCCTTCCGCAAAGTCGGCGGGAATAAACAGAAGGTCAGGCTTTTTGCTTATGATCTCCGTAAGCTGGGCTGTGAAATCCTGGTCTCCCGAGTTGTACATGAGTTCTGACACGATCTCGCCGCCAAGTTTCTTGTAGGACTGCTTGAAGAAGTTGGCGAGTCCCACGCAGTAGTCGTTTGCCACGTCCACGAGGAGGGCCGCTTTCTTCATTTCAAGGCTCCTGATGGCATAGGTTGCCGCACCCGCTCCCTGGTAAGGGTCAATGAAGCATGCCCTGAAAACGTACTTCTTGCCCTGGGTGACGAGGGGATTTGTACAGGAGGTACCCATCATGGGGACACGTGAAGCTTCGGCGACTTCCCCTCCAGCCATGGCAAGAGACGAGCCGTAGGTTCCGATGACCGCCACGACTTTATCCCGTTCTACAAGGCGTTTCACAGCGTTGGCCGCTTCCACCTTTTCAGTTTTGTTGTCGACCACAATGAGCTCCACTTTCTTCCCGAGAAGCTCCGGTACTTCCTTGTGAGCCATCTGGACGCCCTCTAGTTCGAGCTGGCCTCCAAAAGCCGTCCTTCCCGTAAGGGGAAGGTACACACCGATCTTAATGGTATCGGCTGCTACAGCCGTACCTGCAAGGACCAGAACCAGCAGTGCTGCGAGCAATACATTGCGGATCTTCATTTTCGGAATTCCCTCCTCGAATATGATCTAATAAATCCTCTGAAATTATACACAAAAAAACGGACATCAGGAAGAGCTATTCTGTGTTTTCTTCGTTATTACTTTATTACACTGCTGTCCAAAATAAATTGAAATCTGAAATAGCACCCTGAATTTCCAGGGTTTTGCGGAGCTGTTTTAGACAGATTTGAAAACAGGTCCCCTGTTTTCCTGAACCTCGAAAATTAAATCGGCTG
>JAAYJB010000330.1 GCA_012523155.1 Synergistaceae bacterium
CTCCGTCGGTGTAGTACTTCGTCTTCTCGAGTCCGAAGTTGGTGCACCGGTGACGGACAAATTCGTCCAGCTCCACAAAGGTCCCCGCGTCCAAAAGCTTCTCTATACGCTCACGGGCCGTCCACTTCCCCTTCGCCTTCTGCTTCTCGACCGCCTTCGCGCCGCCTCCCGACTGCGCCTCCTCACGCTTCTGGTGAAGCTCCTCACAGAGCTCGTCTATACTGCGGTATGCCATTCCGGTGCACCTACCTTTCACTCAGTTCAAGCAGAATACCGCCGGTGGATTTGGGATGAACAAAGGCTATGCGCGCCCCTCCTGCTCCATAGCGGGGGGTTTCGTCTATGAGACGAATCCCCTTATCCTTCATCTCTGAAAGAGCAGCTTCGAGATTATCCACCCGGATGGCGAGGTGATGTATCCCCTCTCCTTTTTTCTCGATGAACTTGGCAACAGGGCTCTCCTCGGAGGTCGCTTCCAAAAGTTCTATCTCCGTATCACCGACAGGAAGAAAGGCCGTCTTCACTTTCTGCTCCTCCACTTCCTCCACCCCTGTGCACTTGATGCCCAGTGACGACTGCCAGAAAAGGAGTGCTTCGTCAATTGACTTTACAGCGATTCCAATGTGATCGACTACTGTAGGCTTCATTCGTATTTCTCCTTTCGGGAATTGTTTGCCTGATTGAATTTAATGAGTCGGGGAATATCTTAACAGAAAAAAAGAGGTGTATGCCCTTTTGATCATTATTATACTGTATACTTTATCGAAGACTGCCTTTTTCGGATTCCGCCCGGAAGATCCGGTTAAAAAAGCCGCAAGAAAAGAAGAAGGGAGGGAGCCCTCCCTTCTCCGGCGAACATCATGATCGTGGTGATCCCCGCAGAAAACGCCCTGTTCTTATATTATCTGATGCCCAGGCCTGTAAATGAGCACGGAACAGTGAGCGTATCTCGCCACGTTGGAAGCGGTACTCCCCACAACAAGCCGCTCGATTGTGCTTTGCCCGCGGTATCCGATAACTATCAGGTTGAAATCATGTTCCTTTGCATAGTTCATTATGATATCCGACGGGTTGCCTTCTTTTACGATCATCTTGTAATCAACATTCTCAAGCTCGGGAAGATCCTCTTTTGTTTTCCGGAAGTAGTAGTCGAGCTTTTTTCTGGCGATCTCCGCAACCTCTGAATCTATCTCCGGCGGAAGCCATGGTTCATATCCCCGCCAGAGTGTAGGATGGGGAAGCACATGTATGAAAGTCGCTTCGGCCTTGAGGCGGAGCGCCATGGAACACCCATAGGCAAAGACTTCCTCCGACATTTTGCTCATATCCACCGCTACGAGTATTTTTCCGGTCATAGTTCTCCCTCCTCGTGCTTTTTTAAATTTTCCAACGTGAGCATTAGATCGTCTTTTAAATTATACGATATTCTGGGCTCATTTTTCCATTTTTCCCGAAAACAAATTGGTGATATGCTATCAGCAATCAAAATCCATCATCCGGAAGGGGGAAAAAATACTGGAATCCGTAATGTTCATCATCTTTTTTGCCCTTCTCGGGGCATCCCTGGGATCTTTTCTCCAGGTAGTAGCCCAACGGAGCATTTCTGGTACACCCTGGTGGGGCAAAGCCAGGTCGGTGTGCCCGGAGTGTGGACACACCCTCTCATGGAAGGATCTCGTACCTGTTTGCTCCTGGCTTCTTCTTAAGGGAAGATGCAGATACTGCAGTATTCCGATACCTCTGCGCCATTTCTGGGCAGAAGTTGCCGGGGCTGTCATGGGAGGGCTGCTTGCCTGGAGGTGGGGACTCTCTCTGCCCCTGCTCTATTCAATGGCGGCTTCATTCGGACTTTTCCTCAACGCGTTGACCGATCTCGAGGAAGGATATGTTTTCGATATTTTCCCCCTCATTATGGGCAGTATCGGCCTGATCTTCAGACTTTTCTCCGGGTGGACTGCAGTTTTTGAAGGCGTACTCGGTGCTGCTGCAGGCTTCGCCGTCATCGCCTTCATTATTCTGCTCTCCCGGGGCGGAATGGGGTGGGGCGATGCCACCTTGGCTGCAGGAACTGGAATGATTTTGGGCTGGAAGTTTTCCCTCCTGACGCTTTATCTCGGTTTTATGACGGGCGGTGTCTTTTCCCTGGTTCTTCTTGCTGCCCGCAGGTTTAGAAGGAAGGATTCAATACCCCTCGTACCCTTTTTCGCCGTCGGCGGAATGCTGACCCTGCTTTTCGGGCCATGGATCCTGGCCCTTTTCAGCAGTTCTCCAGGATATCCATGGCAATAGCTGCCATCCTTTCAAGGGGGGCTCGGGATGGTACGCCGTTTTCCTGCCTGAACGCATGATCTGCCCCGGGGATTATGATGAAGCGCTTTTTTCCTTCCCGCAGGGGGATCCTGTCGTAAATTTTCCTTGAAGACTCCTCGCTGAAAGTCTCATCCAGGCTTCCATAAAAGAAGAGTGCAAAGCCTGTGTTTATTTTTGAAGCGGCATCGAGAACGTACCGATTTTCACCAAGGCTGTCGAGGATCGGCAGAGAAAGGCTCCCGGCAGCTTCAGGGCGGATGCTTTCTCCGCTCCCTGACACTATCACCCCTGCCGGGACAGCATCCCCCGGATGCGGCAGGCCTGCCGCATCAACGTAATGGTCAGTCTCCCCGCCTGCCAGGAGCACTGCTGTCAATCCGCCCAGTGAAAAGCCCCATGGAACAACGGGACGGCCGGGGTATTTCGACTGGACTGCCGCAAAGGCAGAGCATGCGTCGTATACCTCCATGGCAAATGTTTTGCCCCTGAACGCCTCCTTCGCCCATGCAGCCCTGTCATCCCCGAAGGTCTCCCTGTCCCTCCTGAGCCTGGACGATTCTGCAATGCATGTCTCAATACCTTTGCCCGCAAGTTCTCTGGCAATGTATCCGTACTTGTTTCCCTCTACAGGCGCCGCCCATCCGTGAACCCCATGGAACAGAAGAATCACCGGGCTCTGTGTTACGGCGGATCCGCTGAAATAATACAGGTTCACACGGCGGTCACCAAAACTCCCGCAGGCTGTCTCTGTTCGCAACTCCACTTCGGCTCCCCCTTTCATTTTTCCCCGTCGTCAGCATTATCTCTTTTTTATGGCCGGGTTTCAATTCTGTATTCAAATTTTTTCCTTTCCGGACTAAAATGTCGCCCTGCAGGTTGACACCATCCGAAGAAAAGAGTAAGGTATTGATCGACAGCAACTGGGGGAGTCGGTATATACCGGCTGAGAGGAAGCTTTTGAGCTTCGACCCCTGGAACCTGATCCGGGTCATGCCGGCGAAGGGAAGTGCGTTTTTCAGGAAATTGCCCGCTGCTTCCGAAAACTCCCGGCTGCCCATACCGGGAGCTTTTTTTATGATTGAGATCAAGAATTTCACGAAAAGCTTCCACAACCGTCTTGTTATAGGAGATTTCTCCCTGTTTGCACGGGAAGGGACACTGACTGCGCTCCTCGGTCCGTCAGGGTGCGGAAAGAGCACATTTTTCGATCTTCTCATGGGAAACATTTCCCGGGACGGGGGAAAACTTTTCCTCTCCGGAAAGGAGATACCTCATCTCAAAGGAACCGCAGCCTACATGTCCCAGAAGGATCTTCTTCTCCCCTGGCTTACTCTCCGCGAAAACGCCCTTTTACCGATAGCGGTGAAAAAGACTCCGTCAGCATCAGATATCAGGGAAGCAGAGGAACTGTTTGAACTCCTGGGACTGAGTGGATCCGGAGACCTTTATCCGCGCCATGTTTCAGGAGGGATGGCACAGAGATGCACCCTTGCACGAACAATCCTCTTCAGGACACCAATCGTCCTCCTGGACGAACCCTTTTCAGCGGTGGACGCCATCACGAGGCAAACCCTCAGGAGCCTGCTCCTCCTGCTCCGGTCAAGGTTCAGGAAAACACTGCTCATGATTACCCACGACGTGGAGGATGCCCTTCTCCTCGCCGATTCAATAATTATTCTTTCTTCAGCCCCCATGACCGCAAGGGAAAAACTTGCGATCCCCACGCCGAAAGAAAATCGGCAGGGTGATCCTTCCCTTCAGGAAAAAAAGGAAAGGATCCTCGCCATGCTCCAGGAGAAGGTTTCATGAAAAGCCGCGTGCTGTCCCTTGTGTTTTTCGGGGCCTTCCTCCTTTCCTGGGAGTTCTTCTGCCATGCTGCGGAAATTCAGCCCTTCATTCTTCCTGCCCCATCAAGAATACTCCGCATCATAGCCGAAGAAGCGCCTCTTCTCCTCAGGCACGGGGCAGCAACAGCGATCGAGATCCTTTTAGGGACGGCGCTGTCCGTCACCGCAGCTGTTATCCTGGCCGCTGCCATGTTTATTTTCCCTGCCGCAGAAAAGGCATTGGCCCCGCTTCTCGTTGCATCCCAGGCAATCCCGGTGTTTGCCCTGGCCCCGCTGCTTGTGGCATGGCTCGGGTATGGCATGGGGAGCAAGATACTCATGGCGGCGGTCATCATCTTTTTTCCCGTCACAGTCTCTCTTCTCCAGGGATTCAAGAGCTGCGACGCAGACCTGGCACGACTTTTTTCCGCCATGGGAGCAGGTACCTGGAAGACATTCAGACTTCTCTACTGGCCGTGGGCCATGCCCTATTTTTTCGCGGGTCTTCGCGTAGCCGTTTCTGTAGCGGCTATAGGGGCTGTCATCGGTGAGTGGGTCGGAAGCATGCGCGGTCTCGGTTTTCTCATGATGCAGGCAAATGCACGGCTGAGAACAGATCTTGTTTTTGCCTCCATTGCCGTTTTATCTGCCCTGAGCATTTTTCTCTGGAAAATAGTCTGTTTCTTCGAAAAAAAGTGTGTTCACTGGAGCGATACTACAAACAGCCTGTAAAAAACAGGCAAAGGGGGAAGTATGATGAAAAAGCAGGTTTTCACCATTGTTCTTTTGAGTGTTCTCTTTTCCGGCCTGCGGGGACATGCAGCCGAAAAGTTGACCCTGATGCTGGACTGGTTCCCGAACGTGGATCATGTACCCGTCTATGCGGCAATGCAGAAAGGATTTTTCGGGGAAAAAGGTCTTTCCATTGAAATACTCAGCCCGTCGGACAGCGCCGATCCTCTGAAACTGGCAGCCGCAGGTCATGTGGATCTGGCCCTTTCCTATCAGCCACAGGCGATCATCGCCGCATCCGCCGGAATCGAGCTCAGGGCAGTGGGACGTCTCGTTGGGACTCCTCTTACTACAATGCTTTTTTTAAAAGGGTCGGGCATCTCTGCCCCGGCCGACCTTACGGGGAAAATAATCGGGTATACAGTGCCCGGGATGATGGATCGCCTGGCCGATGCTTTCGCTTTTATCAACGGAATCGGCGATTACAGGCTTGTGAACGTGGGGTTCACTATCCTGCAGGCACTGGTCTCCGGAGAAGTGGATGCCGTAATGGGGCCATTTAAAAATTACGAGCCTGCGGCAATGGAGATGGAAGGGTATCAGGCCGGCTTTTTTGAGATCGAACACTACGGTATTCCCCCGTACGACGAACTCGTGTTCATAACCGGCGCCCGCGGTTTGGAAAAAAGAAGGGCTGAAATCGGTCGTTTTCTCGAGGCCCTGGAAGAGGGGATAGTTTTCACTCTTGAACATCCGGAAGAGGCACTGGAGATATATTTCAGAGCTGTCCCCGAGGCTCCCCGTGAAATGGAGCGAAAAGCATTCATGGCAACATATCCCCTCTTCGGACCGGACACAAAGCTTGACGTGAACCGCTGGAAAGCCTTCGCAGATTTTGCCCTGAAATACGGTCTGATTGAGAGGGAGGTAAACGTCGATGAACTGCTCGTTCGCCCATGAGAGGAGATCAAAGACCCGCAAGCTTGCAGCGGCAGGACTTTTGGCGGCTGCGGCCATACTGCTGTCAGGGGTACATTTTCCCCTCGGCCCGACGAGGTGTTTTCCCTTCCAGCACACAATAAACGTACTCGCCGGGGCTATTCTCGGCCCATGGTGGGCATCCGGTGCGGCATTCGCCACGAGCCTTGTACGAAATATGACCGGAACGGGAACACTCTTCGCTTTTCCAGGAAGCATTCCCGGAGCCTTTCTGGCAGGATTCGCATACCGCATTTTCAGGAGACGCTGGGCCGGCCTTGCGGAACCTGTGGGAACGGGTTTTATCGGGGCTCCACTTTCCGCGTGGATCCTTGGACCCGCAATGGGGGGATCACCGGGACTTTCCGCCCTTCAGGCAGGTTTTCTTCTGAGCAGCATTCCGGGAGCGCTTATCGGGATTGCCGCGCTCCATTTTCTGAAGAAGTCACCGTTGAGCACTATTCTTTCAGAAATGAAATGAAAGCGGAGGCGCGGGGTACAAAAGATTCCTGCACCCCACGCCTCCGCCCATTTTCAGCGCCCCATATTCGCAGAAAGCCTGCGAACAGCTCCGGCGATATCTATGCACGATACCACGGAACTTATTACAGCTACGCCATCAACTCCTGCTGCCATAACCTGCGACACATTCCCCTCACCAATTCCTCCAATGGCTACCGCAGGAATGGACAGGACCGAGACCACTTTTCTCACACCCTCCACTCCTATTACTCCCGTATTTTTTTTCGCCCCGGAAGGAAACGCGGCTCCTATGCCCACATAGTCCGCTCCTGCCGCTTCCGCCGCTGTTCCTTCCTCTGCCGAATGGGCGGTCGCTCCCACGATAAACCCCTTCGGCACACGTCTCCTGGCAGCCTCCACCGGAAGGTCTTCTCTTCCGAGATGAACTCCGTCAGCTGCTGCTGCGAGGGCCACATCAAGTCGGTCATTGACTATGAAAAAAGCGCCTCTCTTTCTGCAGGCCGGGATGATCCTTATGGCCGTTTCATACAGTTCTCTGCCGTTCATTTCCTTGCACCGCAGCTGGATCATTGTAGCCCCTCCCTGAAGTGCCCTATCGGCCTGTTCTTCAAGGGTTAAGGGGGCTCCCGCTTTTCTGTCGGGAATGACACAGATCCGCAAAGCGTTTCTCAGGTCCATTCTTCTTTACCTCTCCATTCTTTGACTGTCATGCGATTCCGCTCTTCAAGCAGATCCTCCGGGGATATCCGGAATATGGCATCAAGAAGCGCAGACCGGAACGAACCGGGACCCGAAGCTTTCCTGTCCGCTATTTCCGCCGCACGGCGCAGCAGAACGATTGCACACGATGCGCCCGCAGCGGGATCGTTCCCCGCTCCCGCAGAAAGTGCAGCCATAAGGGATCCCATAATACATCCGCTTCCCGTCACCAGGGGCATATAGGGGCTTCCCCCCGAAAAGATGAGTTCAATTTTTCCGTCACCAAGATAGTCAGTTTCTCCCGTGGCACATACCAGTGAACCTGTCTTCCGGGAGAGTCTGCTGACGGCCTCCGCAGCCGGTGAGGCGGTAAGAAGGGCATCGACTCCTGTCATTGATCCTTTTTCACCGGCCAGAAGGGCAATTTCAGTAGCATTGCCCTTGATCAGAGAGAAAGGGAATTCCGAAATAAGCGAGTCGATCAGCTTTTTTCTGTACGAAGAGGCTCCATACCCTACAGGGTCAAGAAGAATACACTTCCCTTCCCCCGCCCCGGAAAGAGCGCCCCGAATCGCCTCCACGCTTTCCTCTGTTGGAGTTCCCGTATTGATAACAAGCGCATCGGCACCTGCGGCAATCTCTCTCGACTCCGCAGGATTCCTCGACATGACAGGCCTTGCTCCCAGGGCAAGTGTGGCATTCGCCTGGAATGAGGCAGCAACAAAATTCGTAACGGAGTACACCAGCGGGCGCTTCCGCCGGGTCTCCCGCAACGTCTCCGCCCACATTTCGGCGGAGAGTCCTTTCAGGCCTTCTCTTCCACCCATGGCGGCATCACCGCATGTCCGAGAGGCCCCCATCCGGCCCCCGGACGAAAACCAGCCTTAAGGCCCATTCTGAGATACTGTCTTCCCCTTCTCACAGCCTCCGGAAGGGGGATCCCGGCAGAAAGCTCCGCCGCTATAGCTGCACTCAATGTGCATCCGGTCCCATGTGTATTTTCCGTAACAATCCGTCCGTCCGTGAACCTCGATACCTCACCCTCCCGGAAAAAAACATCGGTCACCGTATCCGGCTGCATTCTGTGCCCTCCCTTGACGAGGACGGACTTCGGGCCGGATTTCGCTATCTCCGCTGCTGCCCGCTCCATATCTTCGATCGATTCGATGGCAATTCCTGATAACCTCTCGGCCTCAGGGATATTGGGAGTAACAATAAGCGCAAGAGGCAGGAGTTCTTCCCTGAGAACTGCAACAGCATCGTCATCTATGAGGGCAGCGCCGCTCTGCGCTATCATTACAGGATCAACGACAAGCTTGTCCACTTTCCATCTGCGAATCCCTGAGGCAACAGCACGAATCGTATCGGCCGCGCCGAGCATTCCCGTTTTTGCCGCACCAACTGGAAAATCCGACCAGAGCGCATCTACCTGGGCAGATATCATACCGGCAGGGACATTCCACACGGCGCTGACCTCCCTGCTGTTCTGAGCGGTCAGCGCCGTTATCACAGTCATACCGAAAACCTTCAGTGCGGCACAAGTCTTTAAATCCGCCTGTATTCCCGCTCCTCCGCCGGAATCACTTCCGGCGATCGATACTGCAATTCCCCTGTAAAGTGCCACTGATACCACCTCCGGAATTTAAAAAGCCCGCGGTGAAAACCGCGGGCTTTTGTCTCTTATCTCCCTGAAAAAACAGGAAAAATACACTCCCTACGTCGGCATTACCCGGATCAGGTAAGGGGTCGAGGGCAAATACAGCCCTCCTCTCAGCCCGCAAAAGCTCCCCCGGTATGATTTTTTAAGGTTCAAACGTTTTTTTCCGCTATATCTTCATCCCTGTCAGGCCTGGAAAGCCACTTCTCCCAGTCAAAACCCACCAGTCCGCTCACAATGTAGACAGACATCACCGCAAGGGGAGCCCCCGCCTTGAGCGAAAAAACGGATGCAGCCACAATACATGCGATAAACAGGAATTTTCTCCTGTCTCCCTGCTCTTTTCGAAGTCCCTTAAGGCTTCCGTACGGAACGCTCGAGATCATGAGGGCGCCTGTTGCCAGGCAGAAAAAAGCCGCCGCGAGAGGGTGAAGCGGTACTCCTGCAAGTACGACTGAGGCAAGAAAGAGACCTCCGGCCGGAATGGGAAGCCCCTGGAAAGGGCCGGGCATGTGGACTACGTTGAACCGAGCGAGACGAAGTGCTCCGCAGAGAGCGAAGAAAGATGCCGCCAGAACCCCGGCAACACCGAGAGTACTTGCGTACTCCGTGTACATGATCATTGCGGGGACAACGCCGAAACTCACCACATCCGCCAGGCTGTCGAACTCAAGCCCGAACTGGCTTCCTCCGCCCAGCCTGCGTGCGATCCTTCCGTCCATAAAGTCAAAGAAAACGGCGATGAATACAAGCCATGAGGCCGGCCCGGGACGGCCGTGAAAGAGAAGGATAAGCCCCATCATGCCGCACAGCAGATTTCCGCTTGTTATCATATTCGGGGCGATCTTCCGGAACGGGAGCCGCTCCTTTTTCCTATGCTTCGTCACCAGGCATTCCTCCCAGAACTGTTCTTCCCGCATAGACCTTTTCCCCTTCCGTTACAGCCAACTGTACACCTGCCGGAAGATAGACGTCAACTTTGGAGCCCAGTTTGATCATTCCGAAACGCTCTCCACGGTCCAGTTCGTCCCCTTTCTTCAGCCTGCATACAATGCGCCTGGCGAGAAAGCCGGCGATCTGGACAAGTAATACAGGACCGAAGTCAGTTCCGAGCCCCACATACATCCGTTCATTCACTTCCGAGGCCTTCGGGGCAAAAGCCATCCATTTCTTTCCCGGGACATACTCCAGGTATTCAATCCTCCCGCTGCAGGGAAGGCGGTTCACGTGAACATCAAGGGGGTTCATGAAGATACCGATCTTTACCGCTCTTCCGGTAAAGGGGTGTTCCGCCTCCTCGATCTCGACTATTTTTCCGTCAGCCGGCGAAAGAAAACCATCCCCCAGGGGGATTCTTTCGGGATCCCTGAAAAACCATATAACCAGCCCGAGAACAGGAGCAAGTATGAAACCCGCCGCAGGTGAAAAGAACAGGCTTCCGAAAAGCATAAATGCCGTAAACGCGATCACCGGCCATCCGTCCCGGGCTATTTTCATAGTATATTATTCCTCCACCACGCATTCCTCGCAGGACACAACACTCACGTCGGCAACGGAATCACCTTCGTCGAGCCTTACTGTAATGGTCCCCATGGCGGTCCGGCTCAGCTTCGGGATTTCAGAAACCGCGACACGGATCATCCGTCCTTTCGCAGTGATCACAATGATTTCATCATCCTCGGCAACAGCCCAGCTTCCCACGAGCTGTCCCGTCTTTTTTCCCAGGTTCATGGCCTTGACCCCACGGCCCCCCCTGTGATGGAGGGTAAACTCGTCGAAACAGGTCCGTTTTGCCACACCCTTTTCGCTTACCACAAGGGCAAGTTTTTCAGGCGTCACGACCTCACAGCTGATAACAGCGTCTCCTTCGACGAGTCGTATACCCCTCACTCCCCGGGCGGTCCTTCCCATTGGCCTGAATTCTTCTTCAGATACCCGAAGCCCCTGGCCGCTTGCCGTCATGAAGAGCAGTTCGTCTTTCCCGGAGGTAAGCCTGACCTGAGCGATCTCATCGCCTTCATCAAGGCTGAGGACCCGCTTCCCTGCCCTGTTCAGCCTGGAAATTTCCGAAAGGGGAAGGCGTTTCGATACGCCTTTCCTGGTGGCGAAAAAGATAAAGCTTCTTCCTTCGAGACTGCGCCCGTACATTGAAACGACGGATTCCCCTTCGTCGAGAGGTACGAGCTTGCTGATCATCTTGCCCTTGCCCGTACGGGATTCAGGGATCATGTGTCCGCGGATGGCCAGCGCCCTTCCTGACGTTGTGAAAAGATAGATGTCCTTATGGGTGTTCGTGACAGCCACAAGGGCGATCTCATCCTCACCCTGGAGTCCGCCGCCTTTTCTTCCCTTGCCCCCTCTTGCCTGGGGGGCATATTCATCGAGGCTCTTTCTGCGAAGATATCCGTCCTTTGAAAGAACGACGACAATGTCGTTTTCCGGGATGAGGTCCTCGATGGAGACCTCCTCGTAGTTGTCTATTATCTCAGTCCTTCGCGGTCCTCCGAACTTTTTCTTCAGCTCGAGCAGTTCTTCCCGGATCACCCCGTCGAGAGCATACCTGTTGCCGAGGATCGTACGGTAGCGTTCAATGTCGGCAAAGAGCGATGCGAGCTCTGTTTCAAGCTTTTCCCGTTCCAGGCCCGTGAGACGCTGAAGGCGCATGTCAAGTATGGCCTGCGCCTGGGTTTCTGAAAACCCGAGCTGTGAGACAAGCCCTTCTTTTGCCTCCTGAGCGGTCTGTGCGGCACGAATCAGGGCAATGACACGGTCGATCATGTCAAGAGCTTTTACGAGTCCCTCAACGATGTGTGCCCGTGCAAGGGCCTTGTCAAGGCGGAACTGGGTCCTCCTCCGGACCACATTGCGCCTGTGGTCGAGGAAATGGGACAGCATATCGGCTATGGGGAGCTCCACAGGATGGTTGTTGACCAGGGCAAGGTTGATGACGCCGAAGGTGGTCTGGAGCTGAGTCCTGCGGTAAAGCTGGCGAAGTACGAGTTCCTCGTCTCCTTCCCGCTGGAGTTCCAGTACTATCCGCAGACCGTCCCGGTCGGATTCATCCCGTATATCGGCCACTCCGTCGATGTGCTTGTCCTGAACACAGGATACGATGGTCTCTATGAGAGACGTCTTGTTTACCATGAAGGGAATTTCCGTTATAACGACAGTTTTTTTGCCCCGTTTCCCTTCTTCTGTACTGGTCCTGCCCCTGAGGGTTATTTTTCCCCTGCCGGTGCGGTAGGCATCTATTATGCCGTCCCTGCCGAGTATTATCCCGCCCGTAGGGAAATCCGGGCCCGGAAGGCGCGAATAGATTTCACCGAACTCCCACTGACCGTCTGAATCTATCAGATACGTCAGGGCATCCACCACTTCTGAAAGGTTGTGGGGAGGAATGTTGGTAGCCATTCCCACTGCGATCCCCGAACTGCCGTTTAACAGAAGGTTCGGCACGAGGGACGGGAGGTACAGGGGTTCCTTGAGAGACTCGTCGAAATTGGGACCCCACTCCACAGTATTCTCGTCGATATCGGTGAGCATAAGCTCGCCCATCTCGCAGAGTTTGGCCTCGGTGTACCTCATGGCAGCCGCAGAGTCACCGTCAATGGAACCGAAGTTGCCCTGGCCGTCCACGAGGGGATATCGCATGCTGAAATTCTGGGCCATCCGGACCATGGTCTCATAAATTGCGGAATCTCCGTGGGGGTGGTACTTACCCATTGTCTCGCCGACGACCCTGGCTGACTTTTTGTACGACGAGCCTGATTTCAGCCCCAGCTCCATCATTGCATACAATATCCGGCGCTGCACCGGTTTCAGGCCGTCCCTTACATCGGGAAGCGCTCTTCCGACGATGACGCTCATGGCGTAATCCAGATAGCTGTGTTTAATCTCTTCCACAAGAGGAAGAGGGATCACTTTGCCGAAAAGAAGTTCTCCTTTTTTTTCATCCATATGTCTTCTTCAACCTCCAGAACCGATTCGCCTGCGAAAGGACGAAATGTACAGCACAACCGTATTATTGTAACACGATCCAATGAAAAAGCGGCCGGATTTCCTCCGGCCGCTTCCAAAACTGAGAAAAATCACCACCGGTTGAAATGAAGCTTTTCCTCCTGAATCCCGCCATGGGGATCTTTTTCTTCCAATCCCCTGCCGAGTGCGGCGATACCCACGATTTCAACCGAACCGGGAACACCGAGCACAGGGCGGATTTTTTCATTTCTGGGATGGCGGTCCATTACCTTGAGCCAAACCCCTTCAAGGCCTACCGACCGGGCAGCCAGGAGTATGTTCTCCAGCGCCGCCGCACAGTCTTCGATCCAGGCACGGTCTCCTTCCGGATAACCTGCTGTTTCCGCACATACAGCTATGGCAAGGGGCGCCTGGCGGAGCATTTTGCCCGAATCGTGCGCTTCAGCCAGGGCGTCCAGTACAGCCCTGTCTTCAATCACGATAAACTCGCACGGCCTCCTGTTGTGGGCGGAAGGGGCCGCGAAGGCGCATTCAAGCAGCAGGTCCCTTGTTTCCGGGGCCACCGGGTCAGAGGCGAATTTCCGAATGCTTCTTCTGCCGAGTATCGTTTGCGTCACTTCATTTTTTCGGTTTGTCATTTTTTCCCCGCCTTTTCCATAGATATGTTTTATAATAAACTGAATCTGAAAAATATACAAAGCTTTTTTCAGTGAAGAAAGGAGAATAGGGCATATGGCGAAAAAAACTGCATCACCCAAAAAAGTGGCGGTCCTTGTTGAGGAAAACGTCCACGATCTGGAATTCTGGTACCCCTACCACAGGCTGGCAGAGGCAGGGTTTACCCCGGTTATCATGGGTCCGGAATCAGGGAAGAAATACACCGGAAAGATGGGCTCAGTTATAGAAGCCGCAGTTTCTGCTGCAGACATGGATCCGAAGGATACAGCAGGCGTAGTGATACCTGGAGGCTGGGCGCCTGACCGTCTCCGCACCCACAAGTCAATCGTCGACTTCGTCAGGAATGTCTACGAGGCGGGGGGTGTTGTGGCGGCGATATGCCATGGGGGGAGCGTCCTCGTATCAGCGGGGATCGTCAAGGGAGAACGGGTCACTTCATACGTCAGCATAAAGGACGATCTCGTGCTGGCCGGAGCGGAATGGATCGACGAAGCGGTGGTAGTTTCGGGCAGGCTGGTAACCAGCAGGACTCCCGCTGATCTTGCCGTTTTCGGCAAAGAACTCGTCACGTCCCTTTCCTCGAAAAAGTAGCCCGGATTCAGTCAGTAGCGTCTTCAGCCCCGTCATCCGGACGGGGCTTTTTTGATTCAAAGAAGAGCCTCACCATAAGGTAGATCGTGTTTTCCAGTCTTTCCCAGGTCTCCTCCCTGTGAAGGTCCAGTCCCAGGTATCGGCTCGAAACATCTCTCCTGAGCAGAAGGAATGTGAAACCCGCCGAAAGGAGAGCGGCCATTTCGGTCAATCCTTCGCCGGCACTTCCCCGGAGAAGATCGAGGAGTTCCATTCCCTGCCTGTATCTCTCCTCGGCAGTTTCAGCAGAAACATCCTCTCTGCCGGCAATCTCCCCGCGAAGAACCTGCCGTGCGGCATCCGACTTCTTCAATTCACGGAGATACCCCCGGAGAATTGCGTACGCCCTGGCAGCAGGGTCAGCTCCATGATCGCCTGCCGTCTGGATGATGTCATCCGTGGAAGGCCAGTATTTTCTGCTTGAAAAATAGGCCCTGAGAAGCTTCTGCAGTCCCCCGAAATAGCGGTAGATCAGCACCTTGTCGACACCGGCCTCACGGGCAATGCCGTTTATCCCGAGGTGACTGAACCCCTTCCTGGAAAGAATGGAACCGACAGCGTCAAGAATGCGAGCCTCGGTGTTCTCTCTTTCTCCCATTTTCGGCATTCCCCCTGGAGGCGAAAGGGGCCCTTTGACCGGGCCCCTCCGCTCATTGCGGTCCTATTTCCGGAACACGGCTCCCATGGAACCCGAAGTGACAAACGTTCTGTAACGGCGAAGGAACATGCTGTCTACGTCGCTTTCAAAAGGCTTCCACTCTTTTCTGCGCCTTTCGAGCTCTTCGTCGGAGACCGCCAGGGAAAGCCTGCGGGCAGGTATATCTATCTCGACCGTGTCCCCTTCCTTCACGAGAGCGATGACTCCTCCCGCTGCGGCTTCGGGAGAAACATGCCCTATGGACGCTCCCCTGGATGCGCCTGAGAAACGGCCGTCGGTAATAAGGGCGACAGTCTTGTCCATTCCCATGCCGGCGAGAGCAGAGGTGGGGCCGAGCATCTCCCTCATGCCGGGTCCTCCCTTGGGTCCTTCATAGCGGATCACGACGACATCCCCGTGGTTGATTTTTCGTGCGAGTATGGCTTCACTGGCCGCTTCCTCGCTGTCGAAAACCCTTGCAGGACCTGAATGCTTCAGCATTTCCGGGTCGACTGCAGACTGCTTCACAACGCTTCCTTCAGGGGCAATGTTTCCCTTTAGGATCGCCAGTCCTCCCTGGGCGTGATAGGGGTTCTCAATGGGACGGATAACGTTGCTGTCCTTCACGGTAACACCTGCCAGGTTCTCCTTCACGGAAGCGCCTGTTACGGTGAGAACAGATCCGTCGATGAGGCCGCCGTCTAAAAGTCTGGCCATGACTGCCTGGACTCCTCCCGCCGCGTAAAGATCCTGTATGTGGTGAGAGCCTCCGGGACTCATGCTGCAGATGTGGGGGATTTTCCTGCTGATTTCTTCAAAATCGTCCAAAGTCAGTGAAACTCCCGCCGCATGTGCCAGTGCAGGAAGGTGAAGGGCCGTATTCGTCGACCCGCCGAGTGCCATGTCCACGGCTACCGCATTGAGAAATGCCTTCTCCGTGAGAATATCGCTGGGCCGGATATTTTTCTCGACGAGCATCATGATGTGTCTGCCGGCCTCCTTCGCGAGCCGGTCCCTCGCAGAGTAAACGGCAGGGATGGTTCCGTTGCCCGGAAGGGCAAAGCCGAGGGCCTCTATCATGCAGTTCATTGTGTTCGCGGTGAACATCCCTGCGCAGGAACCGCACGTGGGACACGTGATATCCTCAATTTCCTTCAGGTCGTCATCAGTGATGAGGTCAGCTGCCCTTTTCCCCACTGCCTCGAATATATTGCTCAGGTCCACGTCCTTTCCCGCGCTCACACCGGCAAGCATGGGGCCTCCGCTGATCATGACCGTGGGTATGTTCAGTGAAAGAGCCGCCATGGCCATCCCCGGTATGATCTTGTCGCAGTTCGTTACCAAAACCAGCGCGTCAAGGGCGTGAGCCTTTGTCATAACCTCGATGGAATCCATTATCAGTTCCCGGCTGGGCAGAGAATACTTCATTCCCTCATGGTTCATGGCTATACCGTCACATACGCCGATCACCGGGAACTCCAGGGGAAATCCCCCGAAGGCATAGACTGCGGATTTAACGGCCTCGGTGATCCTGTTGAGGTGGACGTGGCCGGGAATAATGGCGTTGTAGGGATTGACCACACCCACCCATGGCCGGCTTATTTCCCAGTCTGTATATCCCGAGGCTTTAAGAAGAGACCTGTGAGGAGCACGCTCCGGCCCTTTTTTCGCTCTGTCGCTTCGCATGAACTCATTACCTCCTGTCAATAATGTAAAAATCTTCAGATGCCCGCCGGTCCCCAGATGAAAAGGGGAAGGGAAAGTATGATTGAAGGAACATAGGTGACGAGCAGCAGGACTGCTATGAGCACCAGCACCATGGGAATAATGGGGCGGCTGATCTTCTCTATGGGGAGCCCCGTTATGGCGCTGGCAACGTAAATATCTATGGCAACCGGCGGTGTAGCCATACCGATGGCAAGGCCTATTGTGATGAGCACTCCGAAATGTACCAGGTTGACCCCCATCTGCGTAACGGTGGGGAGAAAAATGGGAGTCAGTATTATCAGCGCGGAAGCTGTTTCCATAAACATTCCTGCCAGAAGTATAATCACCATGATCATCAATAGAATGAGAGAAGCGTTGTCTCCCACCACACCCAGCATGAACCTGGCAACGGCCTCCGGTATCTCGTAAAAGGCAAGCCCCCATCCGAAAAGTTTCGAAGTGGCTATGATGAACATGATGAGGGAGGATGTAACACCCGCTCCAACCACCAGCCTGTAGAATTTTCTGAAATCCATTGACTTGTAGACGAAAAACGCAACGATCAGTGAATAATCCACAGCCACCGCAGCGGCTTCCGAAGGGGTGAAGTATCCGGAAAATATTCCGCCGAGGATAATAACGGGGGTCAAAAGTCCCCAGGAAGCCTGCAGGAACAGCCTCCATTTTTCTGCGCCGGAGGTACGCCCGGCTGCAGGATATCCCCGTTTTCGCGCAACATATATCGAGTATGCGATAAGCCCGAGCCCCATAAGGAATCCGGGGACAAAACCCGCCATGAACAGTTTCGCGACAGAGATTCCCGCGATTACTGCGTAGAGGACCATCGGGACGCTCGGCGGAATAACAACGCCGATAGTCCCTGAAGCAGCAATGAGCGCTGCGGAAAAGTCCACGTCATACCCCTTTTCTTTCAGTTCGGGCAGAAGAGCCGAGCCTACGGCAGCCGTTGTGGCGGCACCTGACCCGGATATGGCAGCGATAAACATGGAAGCGACAGTGGACACGATGGACAGTCCTCCCCGGAACCTGCCGAGGGTCGCCTGTGCAAAAGCCACTATGCGCTCCGATATTCCCCCCTTTGCGAGGATATCCCCGGCGAGGACGAAAAAGGGCACAGCCACAAGGGCAAAGGATTCATTGCCGGAAAACATGGTCTGGGGGATCATTGCAAGGGGAAAATCGCTCAGGATAACAACGAGAAGCCCCGAACAGCCGATGGCCAGACCAACGGGCACCCCTACGATAAGGAAAAGAATAAAACTGCCTGCAAGAACCAGTCCCATTATGAGCGCCTCCCCATTATCTCGCCGAAACCTGCAATCAGGTGAACGAGGGTTATCCCGCCTATGACGGGGTACATGAGGTAGATCCATGTCATGGAGATGCCCATGGCGGGAGTGGTCTGCATGGCCTCGCTTTTCATAAGCTCAGCCCCGTAAAAGGCAACTACCGCAAAAAACACAACGGCCAGGGTCTGAACAAGAAGTGCTGTCGCCTTTCTGAGAGGGGGGGGGAGTCTGTCAGCAAGAAACGTGACGGCAATGTGGGCTCCTCTTTTGAATCCAACGGCAGCCCCGAGAAGAGATGCCGCCACGAGGAGATATGTTGTGAGCTCTTCGGACCATATGAGGGCATCGAAGAAAATCCTGCATATCACCTGAAGCGTCGTCACGGCGATCATGCCCGTCATCATGACGAAAAGTACTGCCTCGCTGACCATGTTCAGGCTGTCACTCAATCGGAGAAGAGGCGAGCGCTTCGTCTCGCCTCTTTCATCGGTACTTTTCTGTTCCATGCCTGTTCCTTTTCTACTTCACTGCAAGTATGGCTTCGACAAGCTCTTTTCCGAACTGTGCCTCGTATTTTTCGTAAACGGGCTTCACAGCCTCTCTGAAAAGAGCCGTATCCGGCATCGTGACTTCCATTCCCTTGTCTTTGAGAAGCTGGAGCCACTCTCCCTCTTTCTCGTTGTCATAGGCCCTGTTGTGCTCCGCTGCGGCCTGGGCGGACTCCTGTACAAGCTTCTGCTGCTCGGGGGAGAGTTTCTGCCATGTCTTTTTGCTCATGATGATTACGTTCGGCGCATAGGCATGCCTTGTGATCGCAAGATGTTTCTGGGATTCGAAGAGGTTGAAGGAAACGATGACGTTCAGAGGATTCTCCTGTCCGTCGATGGTACCCTGCTGGAGTGCGGTAAGGGCTTCAGTCCATGCCATGGGAACAGCATTGGCGCCAAGAGCCCTGAATGAGTCAACGTACACCGGATTCTGCATAAGGCGTATCTTGAGTCCCTTCATATCTTCAGGCACAACGACCGGCTTCTTGCTGTTGGTAAGGTTCCTGAATCCCCTTTCACCGTATGCGAGCCCTTTCCAGCCGAGGTTATCCATGTCTTCGAGCATCTGCCTGCCTATTTCACCGTCAAGCACCTTGTACGCATGCTCCGGGGTACTGAAAAGGAACGGGAGGTCAAAAACGCCGAACTTCGGCATGAAATTGATTATCGGGCCGCCGGTGACGATGGACGAATCAACAACGCCCATACGCATGCTCTCCAGGAGGTTGCGCTCGTCTCCAAGCTTCGCGTTGGGATAGATCGTGACTGTAAGCTCACCATTGCTTCCTGCTTCTACGAGTTCCTTGAACTTGAGCGCACACACGTGAAACGCGTCATTTTCGTTTACTACGTGGGCGAGCTTGATATCCATGACTGCGGAAGCCGGGACAACGGCAAAAACAGTGAAAAGGAAACATACCGATAAAAACGCTGCGAATTTCTTCATGTTCGATTCCTCCAGTATCTCTTCAGGATTGGGGGCTTGACGCTCCGCTTTGATAAAGCATTATATTCAAAGGGAAAAGAAATGCAAGGCGCTTCTTTTCCTTGTTTTCTGGACACCGGGAATACGCGGTGGTAGTATTTCCAGGATAATGTCCCGCAAGGACACAGAATTCACCACAGGGAGAGTGAAACTATGTCATCCAAAAATCCATACGCAGGAAAGATCGCAGATATTCCCGCAGCAACCGATGTACCGCAGCCCGAGGGTATTGAAAGACGGATCGTGTTTGCCCCGGGAAAATTCTGGAACGATTACGTGGCACGTCACTTCACGGTGAAAAAGGGATCAAACACTCCGTTCCACGCACACAGCTGGCCTCATTACATTCTGGTTCTCGAGGGAAACTGCGATGCAAAAATAGACGGTACGGTATATCCGCTTGAAAGAGGATGCTGGGCGCACGTGCCGCCGGATGTTGAACATAACCTGACCAACACCGGGGAAGGGCCTCTTGCCTTTATCTGCATCGTTCCCCCTGAGGGAGATCCTGCCGGTTCACCCAGCCAGTGAAACGATGGCTGTCCCCGTTCCTTTCCTACCCGATGGAAATTTTCATTAGAGGTGGAAACCAGGGATACACCGTGGCAAGAAAATAGGGATTCAATGCGAACATGACGAAGAATCCCATGGCCATGGCTGTATGAATGACTGAAAAAAAGCCCCTGTAGGTCTCTCTTTTCGCAACAATCCCGAGGACCCCCTCGCATATAAGAAAGGCCGTGGGATAATACAGCCAGCCGCTCGCATCAGGATGCTGCATGAAAGACATGGTCCGCAGGACGCAATAAGCGGACCATGCTCCGAGGACGTACGCCTGGGAGACGGTCATTATGATTTTCAGTATGAAAGACAGCGCCCCCGGTACTGACTGTCTGCTTTCTTTCATTGCGTCGATCGTTGAATAAACTGATGAAATCAGCGGCAGGATATACCTGACGTATGCCCCGGAGAGAATCCAGCCCCAAAGGAGCATGAAAAACGCGTAGATAAAAAACTGCACAGGAAATCACGCCTTCCTGAAAGATTTTTTGTGTGGGGTCAAACAGATCTCCTTTTCGGATAAAGCCGTTCCGCGGGAGGGAAACGATCGCGTCAACCGCTTTCCTCCCCCGCTTTTTTGCCATGTCACTCCTGGTCCACTATCGGCTTCGCGTAGGCCGTCTCAGCATCCCACGGGAAGAGGATCCACGTATCCTGGCTGACTTCCGTTATGAAGGTGTCTACGTACGCCCGTCCCTCGGGCTTGGCGTAGACTGCTGCAAAATGGGCTTTGGGAAGCATTTTCCTTACGACCTTCGCTGTTTTCCCTGTATCTACAAGATCGTCGATAATAAGGCATCCTTCCCCGTCACCTGAAATTTCCTTGAGTATTGAGATTTCGCCCTGGGTACGGATTGTGTAGCTTGAAACACAGACCGTATCCACAAGCCTGATGCTCAGTTCCCGTGCAATAATCGCAGCCGGAATCAGCCCTCCCCTCGCAATCCCCACGATCCTCTTCCATTTGCCGATTCCCACAAGCCGCCATGCGAGGGCTTTGCAGTCCCTGTGAATCTGCTCCCACGAGATCGGGTATGTTTTCTGGTATCTTTCGCCGCCCAATTCTCCCATTCCTCCTGTCCCGTAAAGAAATGACGCTTGATATTGTAGCACGACAAAATGAGTACTCTGTTTATAAATTACTTTCTTCACGCTATAATGTCCGAAGGTTTTCAAAACCTATTATCCAGGGAGGGTATACCGTGAAAAAGATCACAGCAATTCTTGCAGCCGCGTTTGTCTTCATGTTCTGCGGTACTGTATTTGCAGCGTTTCCGCCTGTTCCGGCAGAAGAAATCAATCCGGGTTTCGTTTACATAGGCCCCGTAGGCGACGGCGGGTATACTTTCATGCATGACAAGGGGCGCCTTTTCATGGAAGCGGAAGTTCCCGGCGTAAAGTCACGATTCGTGGAATCCGTTCCTGAAGGGCCTGATGCTACCCGTGTCATGGAGACACTCGTACGAAACGGCTCAAAGGTTATTTTCGCCAACTCTTTCGGCCACATGGATTTTGTCCTCGAAACGGCAAAGAAATTTCCCGAAGTGATTTTCATGCACTGCTCCGGTTACAAGGTCGCCGAGAACGTGGGAACCTATTTCGGCAGGATGTACCAGGCGCGGTATCTTTCCGGACTGGTCGCCGGATCAATGACAAAGAAGAACATCATCGGCTACGTGGGAGCCTATCCGATTCCCGAGGTCGTACGGGGAATCAACGCTTTTACGCGGGGAGTCAGAAAGGTGAACCCCGATGCGGAAGTACGGGTCATTTGGATCTTCTCATGGCTTGACCCCGGGAAAGAGAAAGAGGCTGCGAAAGCACTCATCGATGCCGGGGCAGATGTAATCGGCATGCACGCCGACACGGGCGCAGCGCCCCAGGCCGCGGAAGAGGCCGGGGTGTACGTCGTGGGATACAACAACGACATGAGCAATTACGCCCCGACGAAACACCTTACAGCCCCCATCTGGAACTGGGGCATCGTCTACAGGGACACCATGAAACAGGTGATCGCCGGAACGTGGAAATCTGAGCAGATCTGGCCCGGGCTGAAGGAGGGGATGGTTGATCTCGCACCCTTCGGAAAAGACGTCCCCGATCCGGTGAAAAAGATCGTGGAGGAAGAGAAGGCGAAGATCATCTCCGGCAGCTGGGATGTTTTCACAGGACCTGTAAAGGACCAGCAGGGCGTTGTGAAAGTTCCGGAAGGGACAACCATGACCGACGGGGAAATGCTTTCCATGAGCTGGTTTGTTGAAGGTGTAAAGGGAGATATACCCAAATAAAAGATTATTTTGTATCATAAGGACCGGGAATTCAGAAAGGGCGCGAATTCCGCGCCCTTTTTTTCTGCCTCTGGAATTGCGGGCAAGGGGGAAGCCGAATGAATACTGAACAGCCGCTGGTGCACATGGAAGGGATCACCAAGAGGTTTGCAGGAGTCACCGCAAACTTCGGAATCAACTTCGAGGTTCGCCGGGGGGAAGTCCACGCACTTCTCGGAGAAAACGGCGCCGGCAAATCAACGCTGATGAACATTCTGTACGGCCTGTACAGGCCGGACGGCGGTAAAATTTTCATCAGCGGAAAGGAGATATCCTTTTCGTCTCCCGGTGATGCCCGCAAGGCAGGGATCGGAATGGTACACCAGCATTTCATGCTTATCCGGAGCCAGACGGTGTGGGAGAACATGATACTTGGACTCGACGGACTGCCCCTTGTTCTCCCCCGGCGGGAGATCAAGGAGCGTATCCTTGGCATTTCCGAACAATACGGACTCCAGGTCGATCCCGATGCTTACATCTGGCAGCTCTCCATCGGCGAGCAGCAGCGGGTTGCAATATTGCAGATGCTCTTCCGCCAGGCAAACATTCTCATTCTGGATGAACCCACCGCGGTCCTTACTCCCCAGGAATGCGAACACCTGTTTGAAACAGTCCGGCAGATGACCGCTGAAGGGCACGGCATCGTATTCATCTCCCACAAGCTGGACGAAGTCATGGGGCTTTCATCGAGGGTAACCATACTCCGGAGAGGGAAACTCGCCGGTACATTGGATACATCATCGACGACAAAAGAACGGCTGGCCGAGCTGATGGTGGGGAAAAAGATGGTCTTTTCAATTGACAAGAAAGAACTTGCCAGGGGAAGGCCAGTGCTTGAATGCTCCTCTCTTCACGCACTGGGCGACAGGGGGTTTCCCGCTGTAAGCGGTGCATCCATATCGGTCCACGAACATGAGATCCTGGGCATTGCAGGAGTTGCAGGCAACGGCCAGCAGGAGCTGTGCGAAGCGATGGTCGGCCTGAGAAAAGCTGAATCAGGCTCAGTCAGGGTGAAGGGTGAAGATATGACAAACAGGGCGCCCAAGGATTTCATAGACCGGGGAGTGCATTACATCCCCGCTGACAGAAAGGGAACCGGCCTTGTCCCGAACATGAAGGTCAGCGAAAACTCAATTCTCAAGCGCTACTGGAAACGGCCTGTTTCCAAAGGTTTTTTCATTAAATGGAGTGAAGTGGCAGCCTTCGCGATCAAACTCGTGTCGCAGTTCAGCGTAAGTACTCCATCAGTGGAGACGCCCGTGAGAAACCTTTCGGGAGGGAACCTCCAGAAACTCATGCTCGGACGGGAACTCAGCGATGACCCGGCCGTGGTTCTCGCGGTCCACCCTACCTGGGGACTGGACGTAGCGGCAACCTGCTTCGTCCGGGAACAGCTGCTTTCCCACCGGGAACGCGGAGGTGCGGTGCTCCTGGTATCCGAGGACCTTGATGAACTTATTTCAATGAGCGACAGGCTGGCAGTCATGTGCAAGGGAGAGATAATGGGAGTTCTCGAGCGACCCGCGGACGTACCCGTCGAATCCATCGGGCTTATGATGGCAGGGACGGTAATCCGTGACGAAGCCTTCGGCAGGGAGGGATCACAGGAATGAAGCTTACAATAGAACCGAGGCTATCCTCCTCGTGGAGGCTTGCAGTCTTCATTCCCGTGTTTTCACTTGCGGCGGCCCTTTTTTCCGGCGGCGTCTTCCTGTATTTCATGGGTGTTTCTCCCTTTCAGGCATACAGGGCAATTCTCACGGCATCCCTGGGAGACGCATACGGTCTCAGCGAAACCGTAGTAAAGGCGATCCCCCTTACAATGACGGGAATCGCCGTCATGCTGTCATTCACCATGCTCATCTGGAACATCGGAGCGGAAGGACAGATATTCGTCGGTGCGATTGCGGCCACGGCCGTTGTACGTTTTTTTTATACGGACAGCAGGCCTGTCATGCTCATCATGATGTTTCTCGCCGCCGGGGCGGCCGGTGGGATATGGGCGGCCATAGCCGGCTTCATGAGGGCAAAATGGAGCGTCAACGAGATCATTACCACGCTCATGCTGAACTATATTGCCATGAACCTGCTCAACTACTTTGTATTCGGTCCATGGAGGGATCCTTCCAGTCTCGGCTTCCCCATGACTCCTCCGTTTCCTGATACTGCAAGGCTTCCGGTGTTCTGGGGGACCAGAATCCACGGAGGGCTCATACTGGCCATAATCCTTCCCCTTCTCTTCTGGTTCGTTCTGAAATTTACCCGGTGGGGATACGAGATCAGGGTAATGGGAGAAAACCCAAGGGCAGCAGGATTCGCCGGCATGAACTACCTCCGGAACGTCGTGCTGGTGATGTTTATTTCAGGCGCCATCGCAGGAATAGCGGGAATGTGCGAACTCTCAGGCCTGCAGGGAAGGCTGCAGCACGGTTTTTCGGGAGGGTACGGATTCACGGCGATCATCGTTGCCTGGCTTGCCCGCCTTCATCCCTTCGCCATCGTCCTGGTGTCCTTCCTTATGGGGATCCTCCTGGTGGGGGGAGAGACGCTCCAGATAGTCATGCGCCTGCCGCTCTCGAGCATCATGGTCCTTCAGGGAATGATACTTTTCTTCGTACTGGGAGGCGAATTTTTCAGAAAGTACAGGATCCGGTCAGTCAAGGACGATGACGCTGTTCCTCTTCAGGCGGCACCGTCCGGAGAGGAGAAATAACATGGAAATCATCATTCCGATCCTGACGGCTGCGGTCAGAAGCGGAACCCCGATACTCTACGCAACTCTGGGTGAAATCATCACTGAAAAGGCTGGGATACTCAATCTCGGGCTCGAAGGCATAATGCTTGTGGGAGCCTACACAGGCTTTTCAGTTGCCTATAGCTCGGGAAGCGCGTGGCTCGGCGTCGGGGCGGCGTTCCTTGTGGGAACCCTTATGGGCCTTATCCATGCGTTCATATGCGTGACGCTCAAGGGAAACCAGGTTGTAAGCGGACTGGCCATAACCATGTTCGGAACCGGGGCAAGTTCGCTTCTCGGCAGGGAATTCGTAGGGTTTACCATCCCGGGGCTCTCCCGCATTCCGCTTCCGGTGCTTTCGGATATTCCGGTCATAGGCCCTGTTTTCTTCAATCATGACGCACTGATTTATTCTTCATATATCCTTGTTCTCTTTTTCTGCTGGTTCTTCACCTCGACACGGCCCGGCCTTAATCTCCGCGCAGTGGGAGACAATCCCCGGGCAGCTGACGCCATGGGCATTTCCGTGACCGGAACCCGGTACTTCTACACGCTTTTAGGTGCCGGGATCGTGGCGGTGGGCGGCGCCTACATGTCTCTCGCCTATACGAAAATGTGGGGTGAACTCATGACAGCAGGCAGGGGATGGATTGCTGTCGCGCTGGTCATATTTGCGATCTGGAACCCGGCAAGGGCCGCCTTCGGGGCTTATCTCTTCGGGGGCGTTGAGGCATTCCAGCTTCGTCTTCAGACTGCCGGGACAACCATTCCTACCCCGGTCCTCATGATGCTTCCCTATCTTATGACCATAGGGGTTCTCCTTTTTATCTCCATAAAAAAAGGCAAGGGGATCCTCTTCGGTGCCCCTGCCTCTCTGGGCGCTCCTTTTTTCCGTGAAGAAAGGGACTGAGGAAACCCGTTTCCATAAATACTGTTGATAATTCCGAGAGGAGCAATACATGGTGGATTTCTTTTTTTCGCACATTCCGGCAGCAGGAAGCATCCTGAATGCAGCGGCAATAGTGATCGGTTCACTTGCAGGCCTGGTGCTTCACTCACGCCTGCCCCGGCGTTTCACAGCCATAACGTTCCAGGGGCTTGGTCTGCTCACTATTTTTCTTGGCATCTTCATGGCCCAGAGGACCCAGAGTTTTCTTGTCATGGCGTTCAGTATCGTCGGAGGTGCTATCACAGGTGAATTTTTCGAGCTCGAGGACAGGCTGAACCGCCTCGGGGAATGGACAAAAGCGAGGATTCGATCGAAGAACGAAAAATTCACAGAGGCGTTCGTCGCATCGTCCCTTCTTTTCTGCGTCGGCTCCATGGCCATCCTCGGCGCAATTGAGGAGGGGCTCGGAGGATTCCCCAGGCTTTACGTGACAAAATCCCTCATGGATTTCATGGGATCAGCCGCAATGGCGGCTTCAATGGGGGTTGGGGTCCTGTTTTCCGCTGTTCCGCTGCTTATCTACCAGGGCGGGATGACCCTTCTTGCCGGTACGGTTCAGACAGTAATGACGCAGCCTGTCGTTGACGAAGTCAGTGCGGTCGGGGGACTGATACTCCTTGGGATAGGCATATCCATACTGGAAATTAAAAAAATCAAGGCGATCAATATGCTCCCGGCACTGCTCTATGCCGGAATCCTCGCCTCAGTTTTTCAGTAGCCGCAGTTTGACCCTGGCACACAAAGAGCCGCGCGAAAATTCGCCGGCTCTTTGTGTGTTTTTGTTTCCGGAACGTTGTGATCAGAATCATTTCCAGCGGAAAAACGGTTCACTGACACCATAAAATGCTTCCTTTTCACCTTTCAGAAGTGCCCAGTTCTGGTTTCCGTAGTCATAATGCCACCATTCGTCCGGATAGTTCGTGAAACCGGCCTTCGTCATCACACCGAAGAGAAGCCTGCGGTTGTACATAGCTTCCTGGTCTTCCGCAGACATTTTCTCCTTCGCTTCTGCTTTTTTTTCATAATATACCGTGGCCGATTTTTCCGTTGTCGTATCGAATTCAGTTCCCATCTCGAGGCAGATCCCTGAATCGTCCACAATTGTCAGATCAACAGCTCCTCCCGTGATATGGGGAGAGGGACTGACAGACTGGGCCGAAGGCAGCGCGACAAACTGGGAGGCAAGGGCCGTTATTTCCTGGTCGTCGAGAAGGGGCATCCTTTCACGGAGCTCTGAACGGAACTTCTGGAAAAGAGAGGTCTGGAGCGCTTTCGGCCTCCACGCATCAAACAGAACGAGCCGAAATCCCTGGGGGAGCAATTCTGCCGCCTTCAGAAGCCTTGAAAGCACCGTGCGCCTGACGTAGCACTCCGGGATCGCGCCCTCAATGCCATGTATGTAGTACAGCGGTCTCACAAGGATTTTCTCGGGTACAAGACTTGCAGGGACAAGATCTTCGCCGTTTTCCTCCACAGGCATTGCCTTTGACTCCTCCCACGTGAACTCTCTGGCGGAATAAATCGGCATATCTTTAAAAGGGTGTTTCATTCTTTTCTCCCTCCTCAGAGATCGAGCATCCGCGGAAGCAACGTTGTAAGCGGAGGAAACGAGATAATTGCCAGCAGAACAAGAAGGGCCACGCCGATGAACGGCCAAATGCGTAAAAAAACATCGGAAAGCTTCACCCGTCCTACAGCGGCCACGATGTAGTTGCACGCTCCCATTGGAGGTGTTATGAGGGCTATCGTCACGTTGAGGGTCATTACCACGCCGAAATGGAACGGGTCGATCCCTGCCTTCATGGCAATAGGCGCAAAAATGGGCGTGAGAAGTGCCAGTGTGGAAACTTCTTCCATAAACATGCCCACCGGGAAGATTATTGCGCTCAGCACCACCATGAGGAGCCACGGCCTCTCAACCAGACCGGCCTGGAGAATGATCGAAGCGAATCGCTGGGGCACCTGCTCCCATTTCAGCAGCCAGCCTATGACTGTCGCGGCTCCCATAATGAGGAATATGGAACTCGAGAGACGGACCGTCTCATAGAAGGACTCGGCAAGTACTCCCAGTGTCAGCTTCCGCGTATAGAACACACCGGCAGCAATACAGTAGCCGACTGCCAGGGCCCCTGATTCAGTGGGCGTAACTATACCGGTTACTATTCCTCCGATGATGATCACCGGGGCAAACAGGGCGACCAGGGAACGGACCAGGATCTCTTTCTTCCGTTTCCGTACTTCAGTGAAATCGGCGACCGGGACCTGGTACCTGTGGGAGTAAACATAATTCATCCCCATGAACGCCCCTCCGAGGAGCAGCCCAGGAAGTATGCCGGCCGCAAAGAGCCCGCCGATGGAGGTATTCGTCATGGTCGCATAGATGATCATGAATATGCTTGGAGGAATAATGGGCCCTATAAGTGCGCTCCCGGCCGTGAGACCTGCTGCGTATGAGGGTGAGAATCCGTCCTTTACCATGGGGGGGATGAGGATCGATCCGAGCGCCGAGGCGTCCGCAGCAGCGGATCCGTTTACCCCCGCAAGGATTATTCCTCCCACGACGTTTACGTACCCGAGACCTCCCCTTACAGATCCCACGAGAAGCCGGCTGAAATCAAGAAGCCTGTCCGTCAGTCCCGACCTGTTCATGAGTATCCCCGCAAGGATGAAGAACGGGATGGCCATAAGGGAAAAAACGTCCATTCCCCCGAAGAACTGCTGGCTCATTACACGAAGGAGCGAGAAATCTCCGAGCATTATTATTCCAAGCAGCGACGTGGACAACAGGGAGATAAAGAGCGGCACTCCCATGACCATCAGGCCCAGAAAAGCGAACAGCATCGATATGCCCATTTACTCTTCCCCCTTCCTGAAATGCAGAAAAATCGTCCCGATAAGGAGGAACCCAAATCCTACAGGAAGAGAAAGGAGCGGAATGGTCTTTGGAATATTCAGCGCAAGTGTCTTCATATGCCAAATCTGAACAGCATTCACGGTTCCGAGCCAGATCATAAGAGAAAGGATCCCGGCCGCGAGAAAAAAGCGCCCCCATTCGACAAGCCGCCGCAGGGCGGCGGGAAACCTGGGGACCACGAAGTCGATGACCATGTGATCCCCCTTCACCGCCGCCCCGAGGGCGCCCATCATAACCATCCATACCAGGGAAAACCGTGCAACTTCCTCTGTCCAGACTATGGAGCTTCTGAGCACGTAGCGGCAGAAGATGCCAAGCAGGATATCGCCTACGTTGACCACCAGGAAAAAGCAGGCAGTCCATGCACTGAACCTCTCCAGCCCCGATATCAGTCTTTCGAGACGGCTCCCTTTGTTTTCAGGGTGACGGGCTTCGTCCATGACAAAAGCTACTTCGCCTTTTCGTTGGCGTTTCTGGCACACTCGAGGGCGAGATTGAGCCAGTCTTCTCCTGCCTTTGACTTGAGCCACTCAACATAGGCGGGCTGCCCTGCTTCCCTGAACGCATCCATTTCTGCCGGGGTCGGGGAATAGGCGATCATTCCCTTTTCCACAAGGTAATTGATATCCTTCTTGTCCTGGTCAGCCATTGCCTCCCGGTTCAGGGCATTGGCTTTCTTTCCCGCCTCGATCACTGCCGTTTTCTGTTCCGGAGTGAGGGAATCAAGGAAATCCCCGTTTACCACGAGGAACTGGTCAGAATACTGGATATTGGCCAGCGTAAGGTATTTTTGCACCTCCTGAAGGCTTCCCATCTTGATGTACATGGCAGGGTTCATCTGCCCGTCTACAACTCCGGTCTTGAGTGCCATATAGAGCTCCGTCCAGGGAACCGGCGTACCGCTTGCACCAAAGGACTTGTAGAGAATGATCTGCCCTTCGTCCATTCCCCTGAATTTCAGTCCCTTGAAGTCTTCGGGAGATTTGATCTCCTTCTTGTTGTTCGTGAAGGCAAGGAATCCGCCCTCCTCCACAGCCTCGAGGAGATAGGCGCCGGTACGTTTATGGAATTCTTCCTTCGATTTATTCCAGAAGCGGCTGTTGTCGAAGAAAAAGTGCGCTGCTTCGTAGTTGTTGAACATGAAGGGAATTGCAGATGCGTAGATCTCCGGGAACACAGGCGCAACGCCCGCAAAGGACGCAACGTTGATGATAGGCTGGTTCATCCCCTGTTTCGAGAGAAGCTCCATACGCTCCTCTTCGTTTCCCAGCTGACTGTCAGGGAAAAGCCGAACTGTGACTTCTCCCTTTGTGCCTTCTTCCACGAATTTTTTGAAGTTTTCTGCGAAGAGGTGGACCGCGTTGTTCTCCGCATCAGCCGGTCCATTGTATGACATTTTCACTTCCCTGGCTGCTTCCGATGCTGTGGGAACCAAAAGACAAAACGCCAAAACCGCCGCAATCGCCACAAATTTCGCGTACTTCATCTGTTTCAGCCTCCTTCGATTTTTGAATGTACTTCCTTTTCCCCGGAAGTTTCCGGAGAAAAAACCTGAGCGTTTTTCCTCTGTTTCCGAAAACAATACCACCACTGCAGGCTTTGGTGGTAGTCCTTTTGGACCAATACAACTCCGCTTTACACTTCTGCATCTTCATTAAACTCAGAAATATCCGGCAGTGCAAGCGGGCACTTCTCTTTCCGGCCGGATTTAACTTTTTTCCCCTCCGGGTAGTTCAGACGAACAGGAAAGCCCGGAAGAGGAGCACCCCGGCCGTATGAGAAGAAGCCTGCCCACCTCACCATAAAGTTCAGAAAGCCCCGAGTCAGTCATGTAACCGGAATTTAAAATCCTCACAAATAAATTCTGCACATCCCACAGGTTCACATCCCACGACTTCCTTTTGAGAAAGGAGAGCAGGGCATGAAATTCTCCGAGGATTTCCCGGTTGCCGGGGTTATCGTCAATGTCCCGGCAGAACTTCTCAAGACGCAATACCGCTTCATGCCCAAGCGATGCCGTATCCAGCGGAATTCCCCAAACCGCCGCATCGGCAACTCTCCGCTCGAGGGAAACAATATCGAGGGGAGTGCTTATGAGCGCTTTTCTCAGATCATCGTTCAGCGCGACTTCCGCTGCTTTGCGGAAGGCATCCGGGGCCGGCATGGAAAGTGCCGAAAGAATCGACATGATCTGCGAACAGCCGTGAACTGCCTTCCTCATAGCCCCGGTGAGCGTCGAGACTTCCCGGGAAAGGATAAGGCTCACTATGTTCCTTTGACCGTCCTTGAAGAGATGCCGGAGGGAAAATACATTATGGCCGAAGAAGTCGACAAGAAGCTGTTCGTCTTCGTTCCGGAGCGCTTCGCGTATCCGCAGCGCAGTCTCCGCACCATTGTCCTGAAGCGGATGAGGGGAAACACCGCAGATCACGTCCTTTCCCTCCCTGTATAATGCTGCCACGAACAGCTCAGCTTCCCTGAGGGTAACTTCAGACCGGATGCGGATATTTCCTGTTACGAATTGCTTCACCCCGTTATCTTCTCTTTCCAGGGAACACCGGAGTATCCTGTAGGATGAAAAGCCGACCCGGTCGGCAGAACAGATCGCCTCATCCTCCAGGAAAAGGGCGGAAACAGCATAGTGGGCCCCTGCACGCAGAAGGTCTGCCCTGAGCGGGGCGATAAAAAAATCGAAAAGCCGCTCCCCGTCACGAAACTCGGCGATATTGCTCGGCGCTTTTTTCAAGCAGCTCCTGAAAAGCTTTCCGAGCTCCTCCCCGGGAAACAGGCGCTCTCCAAGCTCCAGTGCACGTGCTGCATAGGCCATGACCTGGAGTGTCTCGATACCGGAAAGTTCGTCGAAAAACCAGCCGCAGCTCGTGTACATGAGCATAAGGTTACGCTCCATTTCAAGCAGGGAAACTGCCGCTGTTTTTTCCTCCGGAGACAGTGTCCTGCCCGCTTCCCGTTCCAGGAA